>JALWRU010000447.1 GCA_026994095.1 Nitrospira sp.
GCTAACCCCTGCGGGGCGCGGGCCGGGTTTGGAGACGACTACACCAACGCCGTGAGCATTATCCAGCCCCAAGCCTGCCTGGGGACTGCCAAAAGTCCCTCCGAGAAGTTCAGCCAAGAAACCAGCCCCCAACACCCCTGGCGTATTTTGGAGCAATACGCCGTCAAGCCCGCGTTGGGCGACTTCCCGATTAATCTGCTCTAACTGTTCCAATGCCTCGAAGGGGTCGGTGCTAAAAACCACCGACCTCTGTTCGGCCACCACAAATCCGGCCTCAGCAAGGCCGGTGGGGGCATGACGCCCAATAAGCAAAACCTTTTTCATGACATTTTCCTTGCCCCATAGATTGTGCCCATTCTGACCGGGGCCAAGTCGTGTCCGGGTCAGACAATGAAAAGGCCCCGCCCCGGCGTGAAACCGGAAACGGGGCTGTGCGGATGGAAGCGTAACTATGCGGCGGCGGGGCGGTGTTGCTGCGCCCAGGCGATGGCCTGGGCAACGGTAATTTCCCGCTGGCCGTTATTCCCGAATGCCTGGTAGAGGGCCGGGACGACCTTGCCGGGGCCTTCACCCCAAATTTTGCTTACAGCGGCCACGATGGGCGCCGACGCGAAGTGATAGCGTTCTTCGGTGTTGGCGGCGGCTGCCTGCGGCTGCGGTCCGGGTTCGGCTTCGCCGGTATCCTGCGGCTCCGGTTCGGGGATTTGAGGCTGGGGTTGCTGGGGTTGCAGCGGTTGCTGGGGCTTCTGGGATTTCCGCCCGTTGTCGCCCTGCTGCTTGGTTTTTGGGGGCAGCGGCATTTGCCCGATTACTTCCCACCGCACGAAGTAGTATTTGGGCGCGCCTTCCGAGCCGCCGCTTTGAAAGTTGGGGTTGGGGCGAAACACGCCCCACACGCGGCCACGGGGCACCAGGTGAACGAAGTGATCGAGGGCAGGGTTTTTCCCGCGGGTAATGGGCTGGCCGCTGTAAAATTCCAGCCCATCGAGAGAAACCACAAAGGCCCGCTCGAAAGCCCGCACATCGTAGTCGTTGTTGAGGTAAACCCTCGTTGACCGCTTGCGGTCGAAGAACCCGTTGGCGTGGCGGAAGTACAGGTCCACCACCGGCGTTTCGCTGCCGTCGTCGTTGGTGTGCAGGCGCACAACGTATGCACCAATGTTGAACAGCAATTCCCGCTCCTCCGGCGAGGGCGGCTCCACCAGCAACCCGGCGGCAGCGTACTGCACCATTTGCTGCCGCAGGCGGTCGGGGTTAACGGGCATATACACCTTTGCCCCGTTGGGGGCATACAGTTCCATGAAGCCATTACCGTTGTTGAACATAGAGCACCTCCTCTGAAAAAGATTGTGGCCGGGGAAGGTGTCTTCCCGGCCTTCGGCTAATTGTGGTGATGGGTTTTCTCCGGGTCCCAATCCCACGGCGGGGGTTCAGAACCCGGCTGGTAGAAGTAGAACACTGTCCGGTCGTGCCCCATGTAGTGAGAGCAAACCGGGCTGGTCACCTGCACTTCCTCATCGGTCACCCAGCGGGCGCGGATAACCTGCCCACAATAGGGGCAGGTAACTACCTCGTCGCGGGACGGGTGGAAGGTGGATTTGACACTCCTTTGAGCCATTGGTTGCCTCCGTCACGCAAAGGCCAATTGCGAAGGGAAAAGCGAAGGCTGGTCTTCGTCCGGATTGTCGCCTTCGGTGTCGCACGTGCACCATTCGTTCGCGTGCGAGCGCACCCACCCCACGGTCACGCGTTCAACGGTGTAACCGTCACGGATAGCCTGGGCGATGTCCTTTGCCAATGCTTGTCTGTCGTTTCCGTCGTCCACAGCAGCCATGACAATGCCATTGCATTTCGGGCACCTGGCAATGTAAGCGGGCACATTTTCATTACTCATCGATACACCTCCTGCTGAAATGGAGCCGCCCCCCGCCCCGGCGGTCGGTTCGGAAAGGGGGCAGAGGGCGGCAAGTGGTTAGCGGCGATTAGCGGCCTTTTGTCGTTGCGCCCGATATTCCAGGGCGAACTCTTTGGCCTCGGCTTCGGCTTTGTCGCTGGCCGGGTTATCGGGGGCGGGAGCGGGGAAAGAGCGGACAATGTTATCCACGCTACCATCCCCGATTTTGTACTCGCGCCGGATGACCACGAAAGCATCTTCCGTGCGGCGGACGAAAATCAGTTCATCCAAGCGGCGGGAATGCCTCACATAGCCGGCATCCCATTCGCCTCCTATCGGAAAAGGCGTACCCCATATCTTTTTGTGACTTTTGATTTCGGGCATAAGCACCTCCTGTGTAATGGTTTATAAAATTCGTGTGTCGTCAAGCAAGTCAACGGCGAGGTTGTAGTCCACCTCCTCGCCGCGCATTGCAGCGAGGACACGGTACACCATTGTTCCAATGGTGATAGGCGGCGTGTGGTAGTAGGGGATACTTCGGATGGAGTTTCCGAAATTTATCTTTTCAATGTTTAGTTCACCGCCGTTGTCAACAAGCGTGTACCAATCCTTGTGGAACTCAACAATCACGCCGCCGCTTAGGTCGGCGATTTTTCTGCATCCTTGTTCTTCCAGCCTTGCTAAAAAGCGGCGGGAAAGTGCCTTGTTATCATTACACCATCCAAATAAAAGCCCTGATTGTTTGTTCACAATCACCTCCTGAAATTGGATTTAGGGCCTGCCCGGCCCTCGACCGCCCCCCACCCCGGCGGTTGGTTGAGTAGATGGGGTGAGGGGCGGATTGAGGAGCGGTCAGGCAGCGGGGACAGCAACGGGCACGGTGGTAAACCGTTGCGGCTGTTGTTGCTGCTGCCCGAAAAGTGCCCAGGCCAGCGGCGAGGTTTGAATACGCCACCACCGGCCGTTGACGCCTTCAGCCCGGAAGATTTCCATGCTGCCGCCCAATTCGGGCAGAACTGGCACGGAGACGGTCAAATACTCCTCTGTAGCCCAGGGAGCCACGGAGACTTTGGAGTGAAACACCTGGGCCGTGACACCAGAGACGGTTACTTCGGCCACCCACGCATCCGTGGTGGCGGGGTTGGC
>JALWRU010000448.1 GCA_026994095.1 Nitrospira sp.
GCAAAACGCAGGCTGCCGATCTGATAGCGCACCCGGTACAACCACCACAGGTGTTGCCGTTTGGCTTCGGCCTCCACGTCCACCCTGGGGGCGTGCTCGGCCAGCCAGAGCGGGTTGCCGGGAAGGCTGGCAAATACGGTTTTGGTGGCCTCCAGCAGGATCGGCTCCGGCCACAGGTTGCCCGCGCTGTTGGGGTCGGCGGTGGGGGTGGTCAACGCCCGCGCCAGCCCGGCAGACCCCATCAGTTCGCGCCAGCATAGCCAGTCGTCCTGCAACTGACCCACCAGCCAGACCTGATCGGGCAACCGGCCATGCAATACGTGAATGCCCGACTGCATGGTGGTGGCGTCTGACAAACTCACCTGAAGACCGGGCACATCGGTGATGGGCAGCCCCATGCCCGCCAGCGTGGCCATAACAGCAGGTTCGATCTCTGGCAGGCCACTGGCAGGGCCGAACTTGCCACCAAACAGGTAGAGCATGTCGTGGTAACGGGCGTCCTCCGGAAATACCCCGGCCTCTCGGAGGCCCAGCGCCAACTGGGTGCGATAGACACTATCGCTGTCTTCTACCAATCCGTCGGCATCTTCGAGCAGCCCTTTATAGTCCAGCCCGGACAGGGTTTCACACATGGTTGAATAGCCTGTAAAGCCCCGGTCGACCATGAGCGTGTGGGCGGTCTGTACGTCTTCAGCCAATACCGCCTCCAGCCGCACCAGCACCCTGCGGCGGGACTGGTCCAGCACCTTGCGTTGCTTGCGGTTGCACTGGGCCATAATGCGGGCAGCGGTGTCGCAAAAGAACCACTTGTCGTCCAGCGAGCGGATGATCTCACTATCCAGCACGTCCTGAAAACGGTCGCTGACCGGGGCGCAACCGCCATCGATCTGAATGCGGGTCAATAGCTCCAGCCAGGGGCGCATAGTGGGGTCGGCGGCCATCTGTATGGTCAATCCGGCAACCAACTCGCCACTTAACAGGCTGCCGTGACGGCCATAGATGGGGGTGGTGCGGAGCTGCTCGGACTCGCCGCGCAGCCAGTCGGCTTTGTGGGCCGCAAGCTCAGCGCAGAGGGGGGCCAGTTGCAGGGTAAGTTCGGCTGCGGTCATGGGGTCGCCCCGATCTCATCGCTAAAGTGCCAGTGATCGAACGACAGGCCGTCTGGCTGGTCGTTTTCCATCTCAAAAATGGCGTGTGAAAACGCCGCCGGGTTCAGCTCTCTTAGCCCCTCCAGCAGTATCACCAGACGGGCCGACAGGGCGTCGTCAGTCAGGTGCAGCGCTGCCACCCGCGCGGCAGCAGGCAGGGCCGAATCACACAGGATGGTCAGCGCCAGCATGTTCCGCGACAGACGATCGGCAAACCCGGCACCCACATCGGGCTGGCGGTCGGGAATCAGGTCCAGTTTGTGATAGAGCAGGCCCACATCGTCAGCAGTCACACACAGACTGACCAGATGGATCAGATAGTCCAGCCGCCGCATGATGGGGATTTGCGCCTGTGCGTGCCGCTCCCACAGGGTGGTGATGCGTTTGAAGACCGGCACCTGATTGATGCGTTGGAGCAGTTGCTGCTCCATTAGCTCCAGGTTACGAAAGGTATCCACCGGCATAAAGTAGGCTGCTGGAAAGGTCGCATCGAGCGCCTCACGGCAGTCAGATGGCACAAACACCACCCGTGGCCGCTCCGGCTCGTCGTCAATGGTGGTCAGCAGGTCATTCGGGGTGATGTGATGAGGGTGATGGGGGGCCAGCGACACCACATAGGCGTCTTCGGTATCGGCCCGAATACGCAGGTTGTTGCAGACCGCTTCCAGATAGACCTGAGGCAGGTCGGTGACCGCGTAGATCGCCTCGTCATCCGGCTCCAGCAGCCGTTCCAGCCCCTGACCCAGCAGGTTGGCAAAGATGTTTGCCACCCCTTCTTCTGACAGTAATTGATGCATATCAGGGAGGGTACCGGCTGGCCTCTCATCGTGCAAGGAGTGGCAGGCGGATGTCGCCGGACCCCTTGGCCACAGTGGGGTCAGTCGTTGCGAAGGCTCTCCAGCGTGCCCGCATCCTCTAGTGTGGAGGTGTCCCCCTGAGCCTCCCGGCCTGCCGCAATATCGCGCAGCAGTCGCCGCATGATCTTGCCGCTGCGGGTCTTGGGCAGCACGTCGGTAAAGCGGATACGGTCCGGCTTGGCGATGGGGCCGATCTCTTTGGCGACGTGGTTACGCAGTTCGGCCACCAGCGAATCGTCCGCCTCCACGTCGGTCTGCAAGATCACAAAGGCAAAGATTCCCTCCCCTTTCAGATCGTCCGGGCAGCCGACCACCGCAGCCTCGGCCACCGCCGGGTGGGCCACCAGGGCCGACTCCACCTCCATGGTGCCGAGCCGATGGCCCGACACGTTAATCACGTCGTCCACCCGTCCCATGATCCAGAAATAGCCGTCTTTGTCTTTGCGGGCGCCGTCGCCAGCAAAATAGAAACGGTTGTCGAACTTTTCCCAATAGGTGGCGGCGTAGCGGTCCGGGTCGCCCCATACGGTGCGGATCATCGACGGCCACGGCTTTTTAATGACCAGATAACCGCCCTGATCGGCTGCCAGCGAAGCGCCCGCCTCGTCGACCACATCCACAAAAATGCCCGGTACTGGCAGGGTGGCAGAGCCGGGTTTGATGGGGGTGGCTCCGGGTAAGGGCGCGATGATGTGGCTACCGGTTTCGGTCTGCCACCAGGTGTCTACGATGGGGCAGCGGCCACCACCGATGGTGTTGTAGTACCACATCCACGCCTCCGGGTTGATCGGCTCGCCTACGGTGCCGAGCAGACGCAGGGACGACAGATCGTACTTGGCGGGCCACTCGTCGCCCAGTTTGTTGAGCGCGCGGATGGCGGTGGGGGCGGTATAGAAGATATTGACCTTGTGCTTCTCGACCAGCTCCCACATGCGGCCCGCGTGGGGGGTGGTGGGTGCGCCCTCGTACATGACCGAGGTGGCCCCGGCGGCCAGTGCGCCGTATACCACATAGGTATGGCCGGTGACCCAGCCGATATCGGCGGTACACCAGAAGGTGTCGGTGTCCTGTAAGTCGAACACCCATTTCATGGTCATCACCCCGCCCAGCAGATACCCACCTGAAGAGTGCACCACCCCTTTTGGTTTGCCGGTAGAGCCAGAGGTATACAGGATAAACAGCGGATGCTCGGCCTCCACCGGCTCCGGCGCACACTGGCCCGACTGCCCGGTGACGGCTTCATCCCACCAGATATCGCGCCCCTCGACCATGTCGATGGGCTGACCGGTGCGCTTTAATACCACCACGTCCTTGACCTCGGGGCAGCCCTTTAGGGCATCGTCTACAAACCCTTTTAACGGCACCACACTGCCGCGCCGCCAGCCGCCGTCAGCGGTTAAGACCACTTTGGCCCCGGCGTCCTGAATGCGGTCTTTCATGGCCTCGGCAGAGAAGCCGCCAAACACCACCGAATGGGTGGCACCGATACGGGCGCAAGCCAGCATGGCGATGGGCAGCTCCGGCACCATCGGCATGTAGATCACCACCCGGTCGCCCTTGACCACCTGCAACGACTTTAACAGGTTGGCAAAGCGGTTCACCTCCCAGGCCAGTTCTTGATAGGTGAGGGTGCGGGTATCGCCCGGCTCCCCTTCCCAGACGATGGCGGCCTTGTTTTTGCGCCATGTGGTCAGGTGCCGGTCGAGACAGTTGGCGGCCACATTCAAGGTGCCGCCTTCAAACCATTTGGCGAACGGCGGATTGTCCCAGTTGAGGGTGCGGGTGAAGGGGGTGATCCAGTCCAGCTCCTTGCGGGCCAGATCGCCCCAGTAGCCTTCGTAGTCGTCCTCGGCGGCAGCCACCATTTGATGGTACTGCTCCAGACTGCCGATGCGGGCGTTTTTGGCCACCTCCGCAGGGGGGTTAAACACACGGTCTTCGTGGAGGACGGACTCGATCTCACTGCTCATGGGCGGCTGCTCACAAAGGGGTTCAAACGGTGGTGGCAATCGGTACGCAAATGTCGGTGCCTGTATATTGGTAGTCCAACGCGCAGATCGACCATGTAAACGGTCCTGTCACTATGCCGCGCCCAACCCCTGCCATGCAAGCCCCGCCGCGCCGATGAGGCCCGAATCCGCCGCCAGCACCGCCCGCCGGATGGTCACCCCGTCTCGCAACGGGGCCGAACTGTGGCGTTGGATTGCGGCGATCATCTGTGGTTCAAACAGGGGCCACGCACCGGCCACCTGTCCGCCGATAACCACCACCCGTGGGTTCACCGTGTGCAACAGTTGGCAAATGGCAATGCCCAGCGCCCGCCCCGCCAGCGCAAAGACCGCAACGGCGTTACTGTCGCCCTGTTGGGCGATCGAATAGAGGCGCTCGGCAGTCAGCCCGGCCCGGTCGCCGTAACGATTGATAAATTCGGCATCCGATAGCGCATCAGTCGCCCGGTTAAAGCTGCGCAACAGCCCCACCGCCGAGGCGTAGGCCTCCACACAGCCGACTGCCCCGCAGCCGCACTCGGCCCCGTCGGCAAATACGGTCAGGTGGCCCAGTTCAGCGGCCATGCCCCAGGCCCCGTGCAGGATGTGGCCGTCGATGACGATGCCGCCGCCCAGCCCGGTTCCGAGACCCAAATAGACCAAAGGCCCTTGGTCCTCTGACCCCTGCCACGCCTCGCCATAGGCGGCAGCGTCGGCATCGTTGGCGACCACTACAGGAAGCGACAGGGCGGCGGCGATCTCACTGCCCGCCTTCCAGCCGTCCAGCCGCCGCAGGTTGGGGGATTGATCGACAATGCCGCCCGGTTGGCGCAAAAAGGCCGGGATGCCCACCCCGACCGACAGGATTGTGCCGCTTGCGGGGGTGGCCTTCTCTACCATTTGATGGATCGCGGTGAGTACCTGCTGCGGGTCCGGGTCGGTAGAGTCCATGCGGTGGATGGTGCCGACCACACGGCCCCCCTGATCGACTGCTGCCGCACGGATGCCGGAGCCGCCCACATCGACGCCAATCACCAACGAATCCGGGTTATTGGAGGAAGCGTGGTTGCCTGCCGCGTGCATGGTGGCCCTTTATAACGAGTGATGGGGGGCGGCTTGGGGCCGCCCTTAAGCAAGAGAGGGCCAGTATACCGGTCTATGGTGCTGAAATGTGCAGGCCAGGGCGAGCCAGAGCGGCGCGGGCCAAGGATGCGCACAGGCGCATGGGCATTGACAGCGACCGGGGCAACTCCGGTATGATGCCGCTCCCGCCCGAAGGCCCATCCGCCACCGTAGCTCAGTTGGTAGAGCAACTGATTCGTAATCAGTAGGTCAGCAGTTCGATTCTGCTCGGTGGCTCCATTAAATGCAAAGGCTTACGTCGGTTTTTCGTAAGCCTTTGATTTGTATGGGGTACCACCATTAGCTAGCCTTCCGCTTTGGCAACACCACCGGCTTCAGGAACACCATTATTACGCACCCCTGTTGGTTCGCTTGATGGCGAACCGGCCCACTCCCTACCACGCCCCCTTGCTTCTGCGTGCATTAATATGTATCGCCACGCTATCGGCGCGGATGCCCCCGACCACCACCCTGGCCAATTTGACCTTAAACTGATCCCACGCCAAAATGTACAGTATTATGTACACTCTGCATCTGGATGGGATCATGGTACGCACTACAGACATCACCAACTTCACCGAACATCGCAACCATCTGCGGGATCACCTGCGTCAGGTCCGCGAAACGGGTCGGCCTCTGTATATCACCACCAATGGCACAACCGACGCCGTGGTACTCAGTCCAGAGGCGTATGACGAGTTGGCTGACAAAGCTGAACTGGCGGAAAGCCTGACAATGATCGACCGTAGCATAGGCGATATCCGCGGGGGCCATACCCAATCAGCAAAACAGGCGCTCAAGAAAATTGCCGATGAACTAGGTCTGAAATTCGATCGGTGACCCGCTACACGGTCGAGTTAACCAAGACGGCTCTGGCTGCAATTGCAGATCAGGCACGATACATTGCCGTGGAGGGCCAAGCGCCCGAGAGCGCTCAAGCGCTGGATCGAACAGGTCTGGGACGCGGTAGATTCGCTGGAGCACTACCCACGGCGTACCGCTAAGGCCGAGGAAGACGCCTACGTTGCGTTTGAAGTACGCCAACTCATTGTCGGCAGTTACCTCTTGTTGATCACAATTGACGATGAACAACAGAAGGTCCAGATCGTCGGCCTGCGCCATGGACACCGCCTGCCACGTCTGGATGATCTATTTGGAAGACCAGTCTGGCGCGTAGTAAGTCATTCTGTTTCACGCTCCCCCCAAAATGGTGGCGGATTGATACCTACTATAAGATCAGCGTCCTTGGCAGGGATCCATGAAAGAGATCCCCGCGCCCACCGCGCAGATGTGCTGAATCCAGTATGCACCAGTCGCCCGGTTTTCCTGATAACGCAAAAAAAGCACCTCCTGTACTTTGCTGGTACAGGAGGCGCTCTTCAGTGGCCGGGAGATCGTCCAGGGCCTGGTATCGACACCCCTCAAGTGGACCTACCTTTGGCAGCAGCAGTTCCGCTCTGATGCCAGGCATTAATCCGCGAGGGCTGCCTGCTACAGATGTCAGTGCGTGTGGTCATCGTGGGGATCGTTGTCGTGCCCTACATGCTCATGACCGTGGTCGGTTAACTCGTCCTGCTTGTGATCGTGGTCGTGCCCTTCACCTGTTCCGTGATCATGGTTATGGGTGTGTCCATGGGGGTGGGGGTGGCTGTGGTCATGTCCGTGGTCATGGCGATGTACCGTGTCACCGTGCTTGTGGTCGTGATCATGATCGTGCTGGTGCCCGTGGTCGTGGTCATGGCTGTGGTCGTGGTTTCCCTTCATGGGATTCTCTCCTTATTGAATATCACCTTGCACCCGGGTCATTCCGGGCGCTCCTTCGGATGTCGTCGATCAATACCACCTGTGCTTGCGCTCAGTCGTCGTCTGTTAGGTGCTCGTGGGGGTGCAGGCCGCCGTCATGGCTGTGTGTTTCCTCATGGGAATGTTCCACCTCCTGGTGCTCATGGGGGTGCTCGTGCTCACCGGTAAAGCCGTCCTCGTGCGTGTGGGTGTGGTGCCCGTCCGCATGACTATGCCGGTGACCGTGTGTAATTTTTTTGTGAAAATGCCTGTTCCAGGCCTCGTCGCATGCCATTTGATCCTCCATACTTGTGTGAAAATACATGGCCTAGCTGTTGTCCTTAGTGCCGCAACAGCGGCATTCGATACGGAATACCGACGGGTCCGACTCCATCGGGATGACTGTCATCTGATGGATACGGGCGCATGTTCGGCAAAACCCATCCATCTGTTTCCGACCCAGCATGATTTCGCAAAACAGGTGGGAATTCACCTCTTCTCGTTCCTGGGGGGTCGCAGTCGGGTGGGCCAACTCCCAACGGGCAGTGGCCTGTTGGTACGCGAGTGAGGCCGATGTGCAATCCTTTTTGCTCATATACAAGCCGGGTAGATGTTGTCCTTTGTATTGGGCCATTTTGCTGTTCGGCATTCTGCCGCTGCTCACGCGCCATACCGGCCCTGTTACCTGATGGCTACAGACCTTCGACGGCCCCCCCCGATAACGCGCGCAAACCCTGTGAAACACCACTGGTGTTACGTCTTTAATAAAAGTAGCACTGGCGCACATCCCTGTCAATGCTACTAATTTTATATTTGTGTTACCTATGTAGGTGGTGCGGTCCGAGGCGTGCCGGATCGAAGTACATTGCCCTGGCAAGGGTATGGCAAGGGTTGCAGTCGGTAGCGCGATGCAGATAACAGCCCGGTCGACGCAAGGTGCGTCACGGGAGCTACCGGTTGTAGGTCCATAGCCATTGGGTCGCGAAACCCTGCACTTTGGCTACCGAGTCGAACTAGGGCCTGTCAGTGCGTTACTGATGGATTCCGACCACTAGTGATCGGGGGCATTATCGACGCCCCCGACCACCACCCCGGCCAATTTGACTTCAAGCTGATCCCACGCCACGCGGTACTCAGTCCAGAGGCGTACGACGGGTTGGCTGACAAGGCTGAACTGGCGGAAAGCCTGACAATGATCGAGCGTAGCATGGGCGATATCCGCGAAGGCATACTCAATCAGCAAAATTGACGCTCAAGAAAATTGCCGATGAACTAGGCCTGAAATTCGACCGATGACCTGCTACACGGTCGAGTTAACCGGTAACACCCACAACAGGCCCCTACTTCGACAGACCGTCGGCGTGGAATACCACCATCCGTTCTACAGTCATTTCGCGCATGGTGTGACCGATACCGCCTACGCCCATGCCAGACTGGCGGTGGCCACCAAACGGCATCCAGTCCACCCGAAAGGCCGAATGGTCGTTGACCATCACCGCCATGCCGTTCATGCGGCGGGATACCGACAGCGCGGTATCCAGATCGCGGGTGAACAGCGCCGCTTGAAAAAACGTATCCGGCCCGTTGGCCCGCGCCACCGCCTCGTCGATCTCGTCATAGCCATAGAGCGATACCACCGGCCCGAAGATTTCTTGCTGTGACAGGGTGGCGTCGTCCGGCGGGTTCAACAGCACCGTAGGGGCATAGACCGTGGGAGAAATGCGCTCACCACCGCACAGGACCTCGGCCCCGCCAGCTACCGCCTGCTGCACCCATTCATCCACCCGGTCGACCTCGCGGGGCAGGATCAGCGGCCCCACCTCGGTATCGGCAGACAATTGATCACCGCTCACCAACCGTTGCGCCGCTGCCACAAAACGGCTGACAAACGCATCTTGTATCGACCGGTGCAGGTAGATGCGCTGCACCGACACACAGACCTGACCCGCGTGATAAAACCCGCCGCGAATCAGCGGCGCAATACTGGCGTCAATATCCGCAGAGGCATCGACAATCACCGGGGCCACTCCGCCATGCTCCAGCGAGCAGATTGCCCCCGCAGCCAGTTTGGAGCGCAGATACCAACCGACACGGGCCGAGCCGATAAAGGTCAAAAACGACACCCGCGAATCGGCAACCAGCGGCTCGGTCACCGCTGTGTCAGTGAGCAGCAACTGGCACCACCCCTCCGGTAGACCGGCCTCGGCCAGCAACGAGACGATCGCAATGCAGGAGATGGGCGTGGTAAGCGCCGGTTTAATCAACACCGGGCAGCCTGCCGCCAGCGCCGTCACCACCTGATGGACGATCAGGTTAAACGGGTGGTTGAAGGCGCTGATGGCCAGCACCACCCCCCGCGGCTCCCGAAAGGTATGGGCGAATCGGTGGCGTGATGCCTCGTTGAGGCCCATGGGGACTTCGGTGCCGGTCAGTCGATCGATCTGGCGTACCGCCTCGCCAATGCCCTCCACCGCCCGTGTAATCTCTACCATGGAATCACGCAGCGGTTTGCCCCCCTCCTCCGATGCCTGTCGGGCCAACGACCCGGTCCGGGATTGCACCAGTTCTGCCAGCCGCTCAAGCACCCGCATACGGGTGGGGGCATCCAGCCACTGGTCGCGATTCGCATGCAGGTCAAATGCCCGTTGCAACGCCTGCTCGGCAGCGGCGGCGCTGGTGTAGGAGTATCGTTCAATCACCTCTTGGTTGAACGGGTTACACACCTCAAAGGTGGTGGCTGAATCGGTGTTCATCACAGGCTCCTGGACGGGGTACTGCTGGTCATGGGCTCATCTCGTGTAACGCATACGGAATGTTGACCATTTTGGCGTAGGCATCTAGTCAACGCTGTCTGATGGCAAAATTCAAGCACTCTTCTCCTGTGGAGGCTCCGTCTGCAAATTTTACGGATTCAAGTACCTGCAAAAACCGGGTGAAGCCCACCAGTGTGGTAGCATACTCCTCAGCAATACGCTGATTTAACCGAGCAACCATTAAGCATGCTTGTCGGTTCGCTGGATAGCGGGCCGGACCAGCCCCCCTACTTCGGACCCCTACTACCGCCTTGCCCGTTCCCTACCTGTGTACCCGTGTTGCGATCTGTATGGCCATGCTGCTGGTGTGGACGGTTGCGGTGGTGACTCCGACGGAGGCGCGCTCCAATATTCACGGGCTGGTGCTGTACACCACCAACTACATCGTCGGCGGCTACTCTAAAAGCAACGACCACGGTGTGGTGCAGGTCAATATCGACTATGAGCCGGTGCCCAACCTGTATACCGGCGTGTGGGTGTCGCCGGTGGATTTTGCCGACCGGCAGTTCTCTCGCCGTGCCCATGTGGAGTTTGCGCCCTATGTGGGTTGGGGGCAGAGCCGTGGCCACTGGCGCGTTGACAGCACCGCCACCTACTACCTCTATGATGACCGGGTCTTTGGCCGCACGTCCCACTATGCCAGCTTGGGGGTCAGCCTGCGCTACCGGGAGGCGGTTACCGTTCATGTGGCCTACAAACCCGACTATTTTGGCCGGGGCAAGGCCGCCTTTGACTATCGCATGGGCGCCCGCACGCTGTTTACCGACCGGCTGGAGTTGACCGGCGGGCTGGGTTACAGCGATGTCAGTCGCACGCTGGAATATAACTATCTATATGGCGATGTGGGCGTCAGCTATTTTATCGGGGCTACAGCGGTCGGCCTGCGCTACACCGCTGCCCGCGAGTTGCACGAGACTGTGCATACCTCCCCCACCCGGCTGGAGCCTAACCAGCTATTGTCCAAGCTGGTACTGTCGGTCTCCTACGGGTTTTAGCCGAACGGTCGGGACCGGCCTGCGCCGTACCTGGCAGCTCCATTTGCTACCGTCCTGCAATCGGTGTAAAACTTTTTTTTCATCCGATTGAACCTTTTCTCCATTGTGGGGAACCTACAGGGCAGGTACGGACTGGAATAACCACCAGTCTGGTGTGCAAATAGAGGGCAGCGATCTGTGTATGTGGGCGCGAAGAACCAATAAACTGGTGGATAAGAACTCCCCTGCTACAGATCACCCGGACCTTTCGTTGGTCAGCGACGAGTTCTTGATTGAGCGCGTAGTGCGGCGGGACGAAGCCGCATTTGCAGCGCTCTATGAACGCTATTACACCAGATTGCAACGTTTTGTCGTGCGTACCACCGGTTATTTAGGCTCGGCTGAAGAGACGATTAATGACGTGATGTACGTAGTTTGGGAAAAAGCAGGCTCCTTCCGGGCAGACAGCAAGGCCTCTACCTGGATTTTTGGCATTGCCCATAACAAGGCGCTCAAAAGCCTCAAGCGCGAGTTGGGTGGTAACGCCACGCCCAAGACCTCGCTGACCGATATCGAGGTGAGTGACCCGGCCAACCAGGCCCAGCAGATGGAGACCGAGGGGTGGCTGTCGGCGGCGCTTACCGAACTGTCTCCCCAGCATCGGGCCACGGTGGAGTTGAGCTACTACCACGGCATGTCGTGTAACGAGATCGCCCAGATTATGGACTGTAACGAAAGCACTGTGAAAACGCGCATGTTCTACGCGCGCAAACGGCTGCGGACACGCCTGCCAGAGCTGGCAGAGGGCAATAGGCCCGCAAGAGATACCTCAGGAGATTTATGATGAATCCCTCTCACACCACAGCCGGTGACACCTTGTCACCCGCGACCCATGACGAGGTCTGGTTGCTGTTGCCCTGGTACATCAACGAGACCCTGTCAGAGGATGAACATAGACAGGTGGCTGAACACCTCACGGTCTGCATCCCCTGCCGCTCTGAGCTGGAGGCCCAGCAAGCCATCTGCAAAGCGGTGCAGGACTCCCCCGTTGAAGGGCTCTGTCAGTCGGTACAGTACGACCAGTTGATGAGCCGTATTCGTGGG
>JALWRU010000449.1 GCA_026994095.1 Nitrospira sp.
ATCCTGCGCCGATTTCCCACCCGTAGCCACGGCCTGTTAATCGATACCAATGTAACCATGGGTGTGCCGATCATCAATGCCCGCTTCTTTCGGCGCGCACTGCTTACCCGCGTGGGACCGTTTGCGCTGGACTATCCGGTGGCGGCGGACCGGGAGTGGCTGCTTAGACTGTTGACCGGCGGGGTGACCCAGGCGGTGATCGAGCAAGACGTGATGGCCTACCGGGAGCATGCGGGTTCGCTCACCACCCATCAGCGCAGCCCCCGCGCCACTGCGCACTGCCGGGAGCATCTGGCCATCGCCGGACACTATCTGGATGCGCCCACCACCCCGTCCCGTGTGCGGCAGGTGTGCGCCCAGTGGTACCAGAAGGATGCGGTGGTGGGGGCGATTGAAGCCCTGCGCAGTGGACGGCTGGCAGAGGCGTGGCAGTTTGCCTGTGCCGGTACTGCCCGCAGCCTGTGGTGGCCGCTGCATCTGGTCGGCTCCGGCCTGTGGCGGCTGCTGCGGTTACGCTGGCTGCGAGATACCCCGTGAGCGCCCTCATCTCTGTCATCGTGCCGGTCTACAACCGGGCCGACACCATCCTGCGGGCGGTGGCCAGCGTGATGGCTCAAACCCGCACCGACTGGGAACTGCTGCTGGTGGATGACGGCTCTACCGATACCACCCTGGCCGTGATGGAGGCCCTTACCGACCCGCGTATTCGGGTGTTACGGCACCACCAGAACCGGGGGGCAGCGGCCGCTCGCAACACCGGTATCCGCGCCGCCCAAGGGGAGTACCTGGCCTTTCTCGATTCTGATGACGCCTGGCATCCGGATAAACTGGCCACCCAGATTGCCCAGCTTGAGTGCGCCCCGGACAATATCCGCGCCAGTTGCACTGGCTACCGGGTGATCGACGGCGAGGTGGAGATGGTGCGGGTGCCCGCCCTGTTGACCCATCAGCAGATGTACATGGGTTGTGACTTAAGCCCCGGCTCTACGCTGGTGGTGCGCAAAGAGGTGTTTGCTACGGTCGGGGTCAACGACGAAGGCTACGCCCGCTATGAAGACTGGGACTGGGTATTGCGTTACACCCGGCAGTTTGAGATGGGGCTGGTGGAAGCGCCGCTGGCGGACATCTTTCGGGGCATACTGCCGTCGGCCACGGTGGTGCTGTCCGGTACCGAACGGCTGTTGAACAACCACCGGGACGCCATCGATGCCCTGCCGGCCCGCTATCGCCGCAAGGTGTTGGCGCTGCGCTGGATGGAGGTGGCCCAGTCCTGTTATCGGGCGCGGGATTTCCACCGGGGCACGGTCTACCTGCTGCGTACACTGGCCGCCACCCCCTGGGTGCGCCCCGGCATGTATGTGGTGTTGATTGATGCGGTGTTTGGCACCCGTCTACAGCAGGGGCTGTGGTGGCTCACCGACAAGCTGCGGGGACGACAGTAGGGTGTGGCCCGGCGGGTTGGTCGGCTGGTCGGAACGATGCAGGCCGCTGCCAACAGATAAAAAAGGCAGTGCAGGGGCTTTATTTTTGCCCGCAGACTGCATAATGCTGTGAGGTAACTCATTTTCTGGACACGCGGTCCGGCCGATATGCGGTTGGGCGCGGATGCCACTCCGGTAGGGAGCAACATGGTGAAGTCGGCCAGGGTCCACGTAGTTTCGGCGCTGTTGGTGATGTTGCTGGCCGGTTGCGGGGGCGGCACCAGCGCACCACCGGTACCGGCTGGTCCATCGGTGGTGGTGGTTCCCTCCAGCGGCCTGATTACTACCGAGTCCGGTGGTATCGGCAGTGTGGGCATCGTCCTCAGCGCCGCCCCCAGCGCCGACGTGACCATTGCCGTCAGCAGCTCCAACACCGCCGAGGGTGTGGTGGCTCCGGCCAGTGTGACCTTCACCAGCGGCAACTGGAATGTGGTTCAGGTGGTCACCGTCACTGGCGTGGACGATGCGGTCGAAGATGGCGACGTGGCCTATACCGTGGTAACCGCCCCGGCCTCCTCGACCGATGGTGATTACAACGGCGTGAACCCCATCGATGTGGCGGCGATCAACGCTGACGACGATCTGGCCAGCATTGTAGTGACTCCAGTGGCGGGCCTGACCACCACCGAGGCGGGTGGAAACGCCACCTTTACGGTGGTGCTGGGCAGCCAGCCCAGCGCCGATGTGACCATCGCCCTGACCAGCAACGACACCGCCGAGGGCAGCATATCTCCAGCCAGCCTGATATTTACTGCGGCCAATTTTGCCACACCACAGACGGTCACCGTGACCGGTGTGGATGACAACATCGACGACGGCAATCAGCCGTTCACGGTCTCCACCGCTGCGGCAGTCTCCACCGACCCCAATTTTGCTGGCAAAAACGCCGCCGATGTGGCGTTGGTCAACAACGACGATGATACCGCCGGAATTACCGTCAGTACGGTAACTGGCTCCACCACCGAGAGTGGTGCCAGCACTACTTTTACCGTTGTGCTGGATACCCGCCCGGCGGTGGATGTGACCGTTCCCCTGTCCAGCAACGACCTGACCGAAGGTACGGTGGCACCCTCCAGCGTGACTTTTACCCCGGCCAACTGGGATACCGCGCAGACGGTCACGGTGACCGGCGTGGACGACAGTCTGGTAGACGGTAATATCACCTACGCCATTCTCACCGCCCCGGCAGTCTCTGCCGACGGCGCCTATAGCGGTGTTGACGCGGCCAACGTGGCGGTGACCAACAACGACAACGATGCTCCGGGCATCTCGGTGAATCCGGCCAGTGGGCTGACCACCACCGAGGCCGGTGGGACCGCCACCTTTACCATCGCCCTGCTGGCCCAACCCACCGCCGATGTGACCATTCCCTTGTCCAGCGACAATACCGCCGAAGGCACCGTGTCCCCCGCCAGCATAACGTTTACCGCAGCCGATTTTGCCACCCCCCGGACTGTGACGGTGACCGGTGTGGATGATAGCGTGGTGGATGGTGACATCGGTTACAACATCCTCACCAACCCGGCGGTTAGCGGCGATGCCGGATACAGCGGCCTGAATGGCATTGATGCGGCTGTCACCAATCTGGATGATGACCAGATCGGTATCACCGTTGGTCCGATCTCTGGCAATACCACCGAGGCGGGGTTAGGTACGGCCACCTTTACAGTGGTGCTGGCCAGCCAGCCATCCGCCGACGTCACCCTGGCGCTGACCACCAGCGATGGCTCCGAGGGCACGGTGGTGCCTGCCAGCATGACCTTTACGGTGGCCAATTTTGCCACCCCACAGGTCGCCACAGTGACCGGGGCCAACGACGATCTGGATGACGGTGACATCGCCTATACCATCTTTACCGGACCGGCCACCAGTACCGATACCGGCTACAGCGGTTTTGACGCCAACGATGTGGCGGTAATCAATGAAGATGACGATACCGCCGGATTTGCATTTGGTGCCCCCTCTGGTACCACCACTGAGGCGGGCGGGACCGCCACCTTTACAGTGGCCCTGACCAGCGAGCCGACCGCCAGCGTAACCATCGGCCTGTCCAGCAGTGATCCATCCGAAGGAGCCCTGCCCCAGGGCAGTAATGTGATCTTCAGCAATACCAACTGGAACATCCCGCAGACGGTGACGGTCACCGGCGTGGATGACAGTGTTGACGACGGCGATATCGTCTACCGGATTTTGACGGCCCCGGCCATCAGTGGTGACATCGGCTATTCTGGTCTCAACCCGGCCGACCCGGCCCTCACCAACACCGATGACGATACCGCCGGGGCAGTATTAAGCGCCGCATCCGGCCCCACCACGGAGGCGACGCTGGCAACCGCGACCTTCACCATCCAACTGAGCAGTGAGCCGACCTCCAGCGTCATTATCGATCTGGCCAGCGACGACCCTTCCGAGGGAACCGTGCCCCCTGGCAGCAGCGTTATTTTTACCCCCACCAACTGGAACATCCCGCAGACGGTGACGGTGACCGGTGTCAATGACGATGTGGATGATGGTGATATTGGCTACGCCATTGTCACCAGCCCGGCCACCAGTGCTGATCCCAACTACAGCACCCTGGACGTAGCCGATGCGGCCGTGACCAATATCGACGACGATACGGCAGGGATTACGGTCACCCCGATTGCAGGGCTGACCACCACCGAATCCGGTGGAACTGCCACCTTTACCGTGGTGCTGACCAGCGAACCTACCGGCGGGGTGGGTGTGGATATCTCCAGCGACGACATGACCGAAGGTACGGTGTCGCCTACAACGGTCACCTTTACCACCCTGGATTGGTCCACCCCCCGGACTGTCACCATTACCGGTGTGGATGATGTCATCGTCGACGGTCCGGTGACCTATCATCTGCTCACCGGGCAGGCCACCACCACTGACCTCAAATACAGTGCCATCAACCCGCCTGATGTGACCGCTGTCAACACCGACAATGAGTTGTCCGGGGTGGTCTTTGTGCCGGATAGTGCGATGCTGACTGCCGAGACCGGGGGGGTGGGTGGCACCGCCAGCGGCACCATCCGTCTGGCCACCGTGCCGACTGCCGATGTGACCCTGACGCTGGTCAGCAGCGACCCCACCGAGGGGGTTGTAAATGCCCCCACCAGCCTGATCTTTACACCGGGAACGGCCCTGACCCCGCAGCCGGTCAGCATTACTGGTGTCGATGATGTCATTGCCGATGGCGACGTGGCCTACAGTATCATCACCACGGTGACCTCGGCGGATACCAATTACGACGGTAGTACCGTGGCACCCATCAGTGTGACCAATATCGACAATGAGCCTGCGGCGGCCAGTTTGTCCGGCAACGTGACTTACGGTGGCAGTAAAACCGGCCCGGTCTTTTTGCAGGTGACCAGTGGCGGGGTGGTCCCCACCGGCTACGGCACCGGTATCGCTTCTGCACCGGGGAGTTATACCATCCGTGGTGTGCCCGCCGGAACCTACACGGTGGTGGCGTGGATCGACCATGTGGGGCGGGGGGTTCGCACCGCTGACAGCCCGTCTGGATCGGTGGTGGCCAACGCCTCTACCGGCGGTGCCATCACCGGCCTGAATATTGCGTTGACCGATCCGGTCGGGGTCACCCCGATCGCCGTCTCACTGGCCCCGAAAGGGGTGCCCGGCGACGGCACCGTAGCGCTCAGTTGGGATGTGGTTGAGGTGGGTGCACCGCTGGTGGAGAATGCCGACAGCTACAACGTCTACTGGGGCACCACCGCCGCCGTCAGCAAAACGGCCAATCTGGGCAGCGTGACCGGCATACCCGCACAGGGTAATGGTCTGGCGCTGATCAATGGGCTGACCAACGGCACCAGCTACTTCTTTACGGTAACGGCGGTGACCGGCGGGATGGAGAGTGTCGAGTCGCCAGTCAGTGCGGCGGTGGTTCCGGCGATTCCCGGCGGCGGCTTTACCCTGTCGGGAACGGTCACATTGCCGACCGGGTTTACTACTGCCGGGCCGCTGCTGGTGGGGTACGCCAACCCTGCGGGCAATGCCTTTTATGATGTGATTGCGGCCGGGGCTACCGGTACTGTCAATTATAGTGTGGCAGGCCTGAGTGCAGGTGTCTGGACGGCATTTATGCTGCTGGATAATAACGCCAACCAGTACCTTGACGCAGGTGATCTGCAATCGCCCTTTGACGAGGCACCACTAACGGTCACCGCCAGCGCCATCCACGATTTGACCCTGCTCAATCAAAACGCAGGCGCCCGTCTGGCCAGCCACCACTTTGTGAATGGGTTGTTCCACAACTATTCGGTACGGCTGGAGGTGCGGCCGGATGGCCGGGTGCCGTTGACGGTAACCATCACCTCCGGTGAGGCCGCGGTGCCGGTGGATCTGGGCAATACCGTCGGCAGTAACGGCTACGACATCTCACTGCAACTGGGCACGGTGGCTCCGGCGGTCGGCAGTGCCTATACGGTCGACGTGCGTTATACCGACAACGTCACCGAGACGTTCAACCTGTCGATTTCTGCAGTGCTGGACAACGCACCGGTACCGACCTTCCCGGTGGCAACCAGCACCGGCATTGCCGCCATTCCGACCTTTACCTGGACGGTTCCTGGCGGGGCCACCGCCACTCAGGTGGTGGATGTCATCGTCAAGCGCGGGTTTGACTTCCTGTGGGGTAATGTGGAGCCGGTACTGGCTTCGGACGGCGCGGTGCTCTACAACTTTGACGGCACTGCCAGCGTCGCCTCCCTGACCCCAAACCTGGCCCATAGCTGGACGGTAGGGCTGCGGGACGCGGACGGCAATACCGTGGTGGGACCGGGAGAGAGTTTTACCCCCTAAGGCGTACGCGCTGCCCGTCAGGATTGATGTCCAGACCGTTGGCATCCGATACGGTACATCACAGATGCTACAGCGACCGCTGGACGCTGCCCACGGGGGAGAGGCGGATTGAGGTCGGGTGATTTATTGAGGGATCAAAATGAACAAACGTACACAATGGCCCCTGTGGCTGGCTGCTGCAGGGGTGTGGATGGCACTTGCAACGCCGGCGGTGGCGGCAGAGAAGGTCACTCCCAACAGCCTGTCTTCAGATAGTGGTGCCTATTCATTCGGGTATGTGAGCAACGGTGACAAGGCCGTGGGGCCGTTCTTGCTGGATACCGCCAGTGGCCGTATGTGGCAGTACCAAAAGGTCAAACGCAAGACCTGGGCGCTGGTGCCGGTGAAGGTGATCGGGCAGGGCAGCGCCCCCGCCCCGACCGTAGACGACGCCCCGATGGAGTCGGCAGCGCCGATGGATGAGGGTGAAGACGGCGCTTAAGCTCCCGCACTGGTTGTTTTCGGCCCCGACAGGAGACCCCCTGTCGGGGCTTTTTTGTCTTTAGAGCGGGTTGTCCAAAGTCTATGAAGGGCGGGCCAACCGGTGCAGACCGCCCCGCCCCTCATGCCACTCCCCCGTTTGTGATTTAACTAACCGGTCAAGTGGTTGACCTGTAACAATTTTATTCATTTAATCAGCAGATCTGTCCGACAGAAAGGGTGACGGGTGGCTGCCAATAGCTGGTATCTGACCCATGTGTCATTACCATAGAGAACTCGCCATGAAACGGACCCTTCCCGCCGTACTGTTGCTATTTTTGCTGCTGCCTGGTCTTGCCTGGTCGGCCACTCTGGTGGTCATTGTATCTGCCGATTCACCCATTGAAACGGTAGTGGTAGACGATCTGGTGCGTATCTTTATGGGTGGTGAGGAGTATCTTGGCGAGACGCGCATCTACCCGGTCACGCTGGAAGAGGGGTCTGACCTGCGGGCCGAGTTTTTACGGTCGGTACTTCACACCACCAACAGTCGCTACAAGAGCAACTGGATCAAGCAGATCTTTCGGGCGGGCAAGCGGCCTCCAAAGCAGGTGGAGTCGATTGCGGAGATGGTGCAGTACATCAGCCAGGATCATCACGCCATCGGCTACATCTACTCCCCCAGCGAAATCGACACCCGTGGTGTGCGCGAGGTTTATCGCAAAGAAATGTAGCGGTTTGAGCGATTTCCGGCCAGTCGGACGGGTGGCCCCATCGCTGTCGACTCCCCTCAACAGGCAAGACGGGTGGGCATCCTTGCGGGTCCGGTAGTTTTACAAATCCTGACAACCGATGACGATACCTGACAGGGGGACAATACCCGTGCGGCGGTGCAGTGAGTGTAATAAGTGCAGTCCTTTTTTGTAGGCAGTTCCATAATTGCTCATTGAGCATACATATATCTGCGGGTATACTAGCGCCCACCTATAGTAAAAACAGTATCTTGCATTTTTTCCTTGATGTGGCACCAGGTTTGCTTGTGTATTGCCCACTGACTGGGAACCGAGATCCCCACCCGTGCCGATCGGGGGGAGGTCGGTTTCTGGTCAGGGTGGGGAATTCCAACCGGCAACCATCATGGTGCCCGAGGGGTGCCCCGATAACCATCGGGTGTCCAGGTGATCGGCAACGATCAGGAGCTGTCTGGCATTCAGTTTAGAGTCCAGAGCCCGCTGACCTTATGTGCGATCGAATAAACAACACCTTACCCCCCAATGGTGCCCTCCCTATGTCGTTATACACCGTAGTAAAACAGTTGAGCCGTGGCCTGCTGGTACTGATGATGGCAGGGCTGGTTGCCGCCTGTGGTGGCGGGGGGGGTGGTACAGGTACGGGTGCGGGCGGCTCAACGCCGACCTTCCCCACCGTGACCGGGCTCAAGGCTGATACCGGCGCCATTGTGGCTGTGCGGGTAGGCGAGACGGCTACCCTTAACGGCAGGCTGTCGACCTCAGGATTGACGCGACCCAGCAACTACAACTGGACCTTTACTTACAAGCCCGATGGCAGCAATGCCACCCTGCAGGATGCCACCTCCGTCAGCCCCAGTTTTGTGGCCGACCAGAAGGGCGTCTACATGGTGCAGCTGGTGGTGGACGATGGTGGCCAGCCCAGCGAGCGCAACGTAGGGATTGTGGTGGCCACGGTCGCCCCGGAACGGCTCACCGGGCCGTTTAACCATCCGGGTCTGTCGTCCAACTGTGACGGCTGCCACAACGGCGATCTGCTGCCGATCCCCGGCAAGGTTCCGACCCATCTGGCCTCCAGCAAGGCCTGCCAGACCTGCCATACGCCGCAGAGTTTTATTACCATCCCCTGGGTGGACCACGAGGAGGTGTTTGGCGACTGTAGCGGCTGCCACAACGGCACCATCGCGATCGCCAAAAGCGAGTTTCACACCCCCACCAACGCCGAGTGTGACGAGTGTCATAACACCACCAGCTTCCTGGAACTACAACCGGATGGCAGCTACGACCATTCGACCATTACCCGCTCCTGCACCGGCTGCCACAACGGCACGATTGCCACGGGTAAACATGCGCTCCATATCGTGACCAATACCCAGTGTGGCTACTGCCATACCACCTTTGGTTTCCTGCCCGCCTATCCGGACCATACCGGCCCGGATGTGGTCGGCCAGCGCTGTGACTCCTGTCACGGTGTCGGCGGGATCATCGGCCAGTCCATTGGCCACCCGGCGACTGTGGTGGACTGTGGCGCCTGTCATAGTGTGAGCAGCTTTAATCTGGGCGGGGTCTTTAACCACGCCTTGCTCACTTCCATCGAGCAGCCGTGTCAGGCCTGCCATACCGATAACAACAGCATCGGTGCGCGGGGCAAAGGATCGGCGGTTCCGACCCACCCGGTCACCACTGCCGATTGTGCCAACTGCCACAACACCACCTCCTTTGTGGGGGCGTTTGTGGACCATAGCGGCATTACCAACAACTGTCAGTCCTGCCACGGTGTGACGGCGGTCGGCTACTCGCCCAACCACATGCCGACCACACCTGCCCTCAGGGACTGCTCTGACTGTCACACGATCGGTACCTTTACCACCGGGGTGTACGATCATGCCGGGGTAGTGAACGGCTGTAATACCTGCCACAACAACACGATCACGCTGGGTAAACTGCTCAACCATCTGCCGACCAATCCGGCCTCGCAGGATTGTGCTGACTGCCACGTCACCACCGCATTTGCCCCCACCGTGTTTGATCATGTGGGCATCGATCCGGCCAACTGTGCCTTGTGCCACAACGGCGACATCAGCCTTGGCAAGTCGGCCACCCATGTGCCGACCACGCTGGACTGTTCGTCCTGCCACAACCCCAACGACTTCACGACCTTCCTGGGGATTGTGTTCAACCATCAGGGCATCGATCCAAATAACTGCGCGACCTGCCACAACACCGGCATCTCTACGCCCAAAACGGTCAACCATATTCCGGCCAAGGGCGAGTGCAGCGTCTGCCACAACTCGACTACCACGTTTTTGACCAACAACTTCCTGGCCACGGAGCACAGCAAATTCACCGGTGGTTGTGAGGGCTGTCATACGGCCAAATTCCTGCCCAACCGGACGGATCTGTTTAAATCATCAGCCCATCTGCCCACCACGCAGGATTGTGATGCTTGTCACATCAACAGCGGCGGGTTTGTACCGGCCATCACGCCGTTCCCCCACACGGGGATCACCGGCAATTGTGCGTCCTGTCATAACGGTAACTTTGCGCGCGGTGTATCGTTGACCCACATCCCCATCAGCCCGACTCAGGACTGTGCCGATTGCCATACCACCGGCACCTTTGTGGGCGGGTTCGTGGACCACTCCAGCCCCCAGGTGACCGGGCGGACCTGTGAGTCGTGCCACGACGGGTTGACTGCCAAGGGCAAGAGCGCCAAGACCAACCCGGCCCATCTGCCGACCACGCAGGACTGCAACGTCTGTCACGTACCGGGGGGCACTTTTGCTCCGGCGGTGTTTGACCACACCGGCATCGTCGACAACTGCGCCTCCTGCCATAACGGCACCGATGCGCAGGGGCTGTCCCTCAACCACGTACCCATCGGCCCCAATCAGGACTGTTCGGTGTGCCACAACCCGACGGCCTTTGCCGGGGCGCGGTTTGACCACACGGGTATTCTTAACAACTGTGCCTCCTGCCATGACGGCAATACCGCACCGGGCAAGATTCCACCGCCCAACCATGTGCCGACCGATCAGGACTGTGTGTTATGCCACCAGACCACCGGCTTTATCCCCGGTACGTTTGACCATGTGGGCATTGTCGATAACTGCAATTCCTGCCATGCCAAGGGCTTTGCACCGGGCAAGAACCGCAACCACGTGCTGACGGATCAGGATTGCGGCGTGTGCCACACCCCCAACACCTTTAAGGGGGCGGTGTTTGACCACACCGGCATTGTCGATAATTGCAGTTCCTGTCACGGCTCCCCCGCCACCCCCGCCGCCATCGGCAAGAACGCGGGCCATCTGGCCACCAACCTGGATTGTCACCTGTGCCACACCACCTCGACCTTCAAAGGTGGTACCTGGGTGCATGATTCCACTACCGCCGGGCAGTGCGATACCTGCCATAACAACAATGGTGGTGGAGCGACCGGCAAGCCGAACGGTCACTTGAGCACCAACGTGCAGTGTGATTCGTGCCACACCACCCGTGGCTGGGCACCGGCGACCTTTGCCCACGATCCGCGTGGTGACTATCCGGGCGATCACCGCAATGATCCGGGCTGTCAGGGCTGTCACGGCAACACCATTGTCACGCCGTTTGTGTGGGATTTCCCGCAGTACGCGCCGTTCTGCGCCGCCTGTCACGCCCGTAACTTCCGTAGTGAGCGTAAACATATCGGTGGTAAAAACGGTACGGTTGCACAGAATAAAAACTGTGGTGCCAGCGGTTGCCACAGCATTCGCGCTCGTAAATTCGACTAACGGTCGGTCCCGGCTGAGCGCCGCCTGACTACTCCAGACCGGCGACACCCCGGCGCAACTTGCTGCGCCGGGGTGTCGCCGCCCGGTGGGGCCGCCTTGCAGAAAGACGAAGGCAACTTTATAGATCACTCCAAATCGTCGGCATTTGTTGTGGAGGAACCCCCGTTTTAAGTGGGTGTCTGATACTGCCGGAAGAAGAATAAAGCGGCCCCGTCATTTCTGACGGGGCCGCTTTGGTTTAGGGTAGGCAGCCGCTTGAGCCTGCGCTACTCTTTCAAGCCGGGCGTATATTCGTTGGTGCGGTCATAGTGCGGTTCCGGTGCTTTTTCGGGTGCAAACAAGGCGTATACACAGTGCCGACCACGCTGCTTACGGTTGTGCCCTGGATTGGCATATCGCCACCAGCGTGGCCAATATCGACCCGAATCAGACCACCATGCCTGAATCCTCAGGCGATTTTGATGCGGCACCCAAGCAGGATGTGACCGACCCGG
>JALWRU010000450.1 GCA_026994095.1 Nitrospira sp.
CCAGCATGACCGCCCCCGCCGATCTGGCCGATACCGCCGATGAACTGATTCCGCAGCCGTTGCCTGAGCCCGCCTCAGGCGACGACCCGGTAGAGAATCTGGTGGAGCGGTTGATGACCTCGGGCGACCTGCCGACGCGGCGTTCGATCATCGACATTCCGGCCCCGGATCCGGGTCTTCCCGCCCACACCAGCGCCGACCTGCCGTTGCCGCCCTACCCGGACGATGACCCGCAGGGCAATACCAACGACCCAACCCTCCCGACCGTTGACGAGTTGGAGAAACACCTGACCGAAGACACCATCGGCGATCTGGTGGATCAGCTTACCCTGAACGATGGGGCCGATCCGGACGGCTCCAGCGAGCGCGACCCGTAGCGCCGCCGAGCCTGTTCCACCCGCCCGGGTGGCAAATCGGATCGCTGCAACAGCGGGCCGTGGCGGGTACACTGGTGGCATGATCGACCCACCTGCTTCAACACCGTCTCCCGCTGCAATCGACGTCCACATCAGTGGCCGTGTACAGGGGGTCTTCTTTCGGGACTTTACCTGCAAGGCTGCCAGCCAGCTCGGTCTGCGCGGCTGGGTTGAGAACTGCCCGGACGGGCGGGTACGCCTTCAGGCCATCGGGGACCCGGCCGCCATCGCCCGGTTGCTACAGGCTGTGCATCGGGGACCGCCGCTGGCGCGGGTAGAGCGGGTGGAACTGCTGCCGCTGAACGACACCCAGGCGCTGCCTGACCACTTTGAGATTCGTTAGTCCGACGAACTCCTGCTGACAGAATTAATTGATTGCAGCGCCGTCCATCCGGTATGTTGCGCGGGTGCGCTACACCTATCCCGCCGAGATCTGACATGACTGCCGATAACACGCCATCCAGCTATTGGGTTGAGGCCCTGCATTGCCATGCAGACCTGACCGTAGCGGTGCGCGCCTGCGCCGAGGCACTGGGGCCGGTACCCGAGGGCGGCTTTGACCTGCTGTTTGTGTTCGCCTCAAGCCAGTATGACGATCTGGACCGGCTGGTATCGCTGCTGCAACATGCCATCCCCCACCGCCATCTGATCGGCTGTAGCGGAGGCGGCATCATCGGAGCAGGGCGAGAGATTGAATTCAGCGCCGCAGTAGGGCTGGTGGCCGCCCGTCTGCCGGGGGTGGACCTGACCCCCTTTCATGTAGACGCCCAGGACCTTGCACAGGTGGGGAACCACGGTCGCGGACCGTCCGGCTGGCACCATCTGGTGGGGGCCGACCCGGCCAACACCCGTGGTTTTATCCTGCTGGCCGAGCCTTACTCCCTGCCGGTAGAGGCGCTTACCGAGGGGCTCGATTTTGGCTATGCCAGCACACCGGTGGTGGGCGGCCTTGCCAGCGGCGGTGACGGGCCGGGTCAGCACCATCTCTTTTTGGATCAGGCCACCTTGCGCACTGGCGCGGTGGGCATCGCACTGGGTGGTGACATTCATATGGAGACGGTGGTGGCGCAAGGAGTTCGCGCCATCGGCCCGGTCTATCTGGTGACCGGGGCCGACGATCAATACCTGACCCATCTGGACGGCCAGCCGGTGTTCGAGGTGTTCTCGGAGCTGTTTGCACAACTGTCGGAGGGCGACCGGGCACTGGCCCAGCGGGCGCTGTTGCTGGGCATCGCCCAACGCTCCTTCGACGACGCACCCCAGCCCGGTGACTTCCTGATCCGTAACATCATGGGCTCCAACGAGGAGCGCGAGGCGCTGGTGGTGGCCGCGCACCTGCGTGAGGGCCAGTATGTGCAGGTGCATGTGCGCGATGCGGAGAGCAGCGCCGAGGACCTGTCGACCCTGCTGACCCGCTACCGCCTGAAGCAGGGCCTGAAGTCCACCAGCGGTGCGCTGATGTTCTCCTGCATGGGGCGGGGCCGGGGGCTGTACAGCGCACCGGATTTTGACAGCACCCGCTTTAAACAGATTGTCGGCGAAATCCCTCTGGCCGGGTTCTTCTGCAACGGCGAGATCGGCCCGGTGGCCGATACGACCTATCTGCACGGCTATACCAGTGCCTTTGCGCTGTTTTCCAAAAGAAACACCCATCCATGAACCGACTTGCAGGCGCGTTTTGTTATGTGGCCTCGCTGCTGCTGGCCACCGGTCTGCTGCTGCTGGTGGCCGAGGGCGTGGCGCGGCTGTGGCCGGTGGCCCCGGCAGACCACTCCCCCGCCTCGGCCCAGTTGAGCCAGCGGGCCAAGTCCACCGCCTACGACGGCTACGACTGGAAAGCCCAGTATTTTGCCGATCAGGCCGACTACCGCAAGATTACCAACCGTTACGCGCCTTACTCCCTATGGAAAAACGGTGACTGGCGCTCGCAGACGATCAACGTGATCGACGGCTATCGAGTCACCTGGACACCGCCAGAACGCCCGGACAGCGACGAGGTTCATCTCTGGGTATTTGGCGGCAGCACCACCTTTTGTGCCGAGGGTCCAGACGATGTGACCATCCCGTCGCTGCTGGCCAAACGGCTGGCGGAGGCGGCTGGCCCACACCGCTACATCGTGCATAACTATGCCGCCTCCGGCTTTTTAAGCAACAACGAGGTGCATCTGCTGGTGGAGCTGCTGAACCGGGGCAAACGGCCAGACATGGTGCTCTTTTATGATGGGGTCAACGACACGGTCAACAAGGTGTCGCGGGGGATTCCCCACTACCGGTTTGACTATTTTGACCGGTTTGGCCGCCCCCAAAAGGGCGACCCCAACCGCGACCTGTTGCGCAAAGTGGCACATAAGTTCCGGCTGGTGCAGCGCCTGTCGCCGCCCGCCAAGCGCCCGCCGTCCCTGTATACCTCCATCGTCGATGAAACCGTGCTGGCTGACAACGCCAGGGAGATGTTGCAGGTTTATACACAAAACGTGCAGTTGGTGCAGAAGCTGGGGGCGGCCTACGGCTTTAAGACGCTGTTCTTCTGGCAGCCGGATCTGTTCAGCCCCGGCAAGGTGCTGACCAGGGAAGAGCAGGCCATCAAGG
>JALWRU010000451.1 GCA_026994095.1 Nitrospira sp.
TGACAAAACCGTCCCGGTTGTTATCAAACGGTCGGCAGGCCCCGGTGGGGTCGTCGTTGCGGGTAGACAGGGCCTTGGAGGCACAAAAACCGGCCACACCCAAGGTGCATAAGGCCGCCTCGGTGCCACCAGCAATCATGGCATCGGCATCGCCCCGCTGGATTACCCGATAGGCATCACCAATGGCGTGCGAACCCGAGGCGCAGGCAGACACCTGCGACTGGTTAGGGCCACGTGCGCCGGTAGTGATCGACACCTGACCCGGTGCCAGATTGATAATCGTCTGGGGGATAAAAAATGGGGAGACCCGGCGCACACCTTTTTCCAGCACCTTGCGCAGGGTCGATTCGATGACCGGCAACCCGCCCATACCCGAACCGATAAAGACCCCTACCCGGTCCCGGTTGCCTTCGGTAATGTCCAAACCGGAGTCGGTCAACGCCATCCGTGAAGCGGCCATGGCGTAATGGGTAAAGAGGTCCATCTTTTTGACATCTTTGGCATCCATATGGTCTGCCGGATTGAAGTCTTTGACCTCTGCCGCAATGCGCGTAGGCAAATCGCTGGCATCAAAACGGGTGATCGGCCCGACCCCGGACTGCCCCGCAAGCAGTGCCGCCCAGGTGGTTTCCAGATCGTTTCCCAAGGGCGTTACCACGCCCATTCCCGTAATCACGACACGTCGTTTCAGGGTACACCTCTCAAATACTGGCGGGGCCGCGCCACTCCCAATCATCCGGGTGCGGCGCGGCCCATCTGGCCAGTCGTGTATTACTTAAGCAGCAACCTTGCCACCCACATAGGTGACAGCGGCATCTACCGTCGTGATGGTCTCGGCATCCTCGTCGGGGATTTCAATATCGAACTCCTCCTCGAAAGCCATGACCAGTTCTACTGTGTCCAGCGAGTCCGCACCCAGATCGTCCACGAAGCTGGCGTTGCCTTTGACGGCATCAGCCTCAACGTTCAACTGGGAACAGATAATCTCTTTTACCTTGTCGCCTACATCTGCCATGTTTTGACTCCTTTCAAATAAGGTCAATAGAACCGTAAAAATTGTCTGCGGACCGCTGTGAGCGGCCCGACTTTTTTGTAAACCCGTCAATCGGTTACATCAACATGCCACCGTTGATATGCAGCACCTGACCGGTCATGTAAGCAGCCGAGTCAGAAGCCAGATACGCGACAGCGTCAGCCACCTCTTCCGGCGCACCAAAACGCTCTACCGGCACCTGCGCCAACAGCCGCTCACGGGCGGCGTCTTCCATGGCGCGGGTCATGTCGGTTTCAATGAATCCGGGGGCGACCGCGTTGGCAGTGATACCACGGGTGGCATACTCCCGCGCCAGGGTGCGGGTCATACCCTCCATCCCGGCCTTGGCCGCCACATAATTGGCCTGACCGATGTTGCCCATGCTGCCGACGATACTGGTGATATTGATGATGCGTCCCCACCGCTTTTTCATCATGCCACGGATGACCGCCCTGGCGCAGGCAAACGACCCCTTCAAATTGGTATTGAGCACCGCGTCCCACGCGTCTTCGCCCATGCGCATGACCACGTCGTCGCTGGTGATACCGGCGTTGTTTACCAGAATATCGATGGCACCCACATCCTTGCCGAGCTGCTTGATGACCGCACCCACCTGGGCAAAATCGGCCACATCCAGCGCCACCCCGTGGCAGCTCCCACCGCTCCGGGACAGGGCCTTGGCCGCATCTGCCGCGCCGGATTCGCTGCGGCCGGTGATGATGACCTGTGCGCCCTGGGCCAGCAGACGGGCCGCAATGGCATTGCCGATACCGCGTGTACCACCGGTCACCAGCGCCCGCTTTCCGTTCAGGTCAATCATGCCCGAATCCGCTCTAGACTCTTGGCCATTGAGGCATTGTCTTCCACATTGACCCCTTCCATTTTGCGGTCGATGCGGCGCAGCAGGCCGGTCAATACCCGGCCCGGTCCCACCTCCACAAAACGGGTGATGCCCAGATCCGCCAGCGTGGTCATGGAGTCACCCCACAACACCGGCCCGGAGATCTGCCTGCGGGCGGCGGTAATCACCTCCGCTGCGGCGCCGATCTCCAGCGCGTCACAGTTGGTGACCAGCGGAATCTCCAGATCCTTCAACTCCAGTTCGTGCATATCGGCATCCAACTGCTCACCGGCTGGCTCCATCAATGCACAGTGGGACGGCACACTCACCGGCAGCGGGATGATCTTTGAGGCCCCGGCTGCCCTGGCCCCGTCCTCGGCCCGTTCGACCGCCTCCAGATGACCGGAAATCACAATTTGGCGGGGGCAGTTCAGGTTGGCAAGGGACACAATCTGGCCCTGCTCGGCCACCTCGCAGACCTCCCCCAATACATCCCGATCCAGCCCCAGCACAGCGGCCATGCGGCCAACCCCTTCGGGGACCGCCTGTTGCATGTACTGGCCACGGGAACGCACCAGTCTGACTGCGTCGGCAAAATCCAGACTGCCTGCCGCTACCAGCGCGGTAAACTCGCCCAACGAATGGCCTGCGACGGCATCGGGTTTGACACCCTCTTCTGCCAGCGCCCGCATGATGGCCACCGATACGGTCAGCAATGCCGGTTGGGTAAATTCAGTATTGCCAAGCTGGTCGTCCGGATCGTCAAAACAGAGACGGTCCATGGCGTAACCAAGCGCATCGCTGGCCTCATCAAAGGTAGCCCGCGCAACTTTATAGGCATCGGCGATTTCGCGCCCCATGCCGACGGTTTGGGACCCTTGCCCCGGGAACAGAAAGGCGTGTTTCACGATACCTTCCAAATGAACAGATTGAGTGGATCAGACGTGGTTTTGATTGTCGTGATCGACAGCGATCTTGTCAACTCAACGCACACTGCGATTCCCCCCCTGTGATTCACGACGTTACCCGCTTGCCCGTGCGGCTGTAAGTGCCGCTACCGGTACTCCGGTACTTGTAGACCAGCACCACCTCACTTACCCCCATCGCACCAGCGCACCACCCCAGGTC
>JALWRU010000452.1 GCA_026994095.1 Nitrospira sp.
TGATATCCTGGTCGCTTCCGTTAAACCCGGCCACCTGGGTAAGGTCACGCCGATAACCAAAACCACCATTCCACTGGCCCAACTGAGGCAGCAGCAATCCACCCGCTACATTCAATTGATAGCTTTGTCCAAACTGGGTCTGGGTGGTGGTCGCAAACGAGGTGCTACTCTCCACCCGCGCGACATCAAAGCCGACGGACCCTCCCAAGGACAGGGCGTGCGCAGGTGTACCGCTGAAGCAGACGGCCCACACAAGTGCGCCGCCCGCCATATAACGGCCAACCTTTTGAACACAGGCAACCATAGCCACACAAGGGTTCCTGCCCACGTTGAGCACGGGCTACTCGGTAAACTTCAATTCCGCCTGCTCAACTAAATCGCTCAGCCACTGGTCGCGAGTCTGCTGGCGCCGGGCGGCCAGCCACTCTTTTTCAAACAGGTCTCGATTTAGCTGCTCAAACGACAACTTGCGAGGAGGCACCTGCTTGCTCACATAAATGAGTGCATAGCCGTATAACGTCCGAACCGGATCGCTAACCTCCCCCTCCTTCAACGAAAACGCAACTCGATCGACCTCCGCCATATCTGGCTGTCCCTGGTGTACCAAACCAAGATCGACTGCTTGCGCCCCACCTGACTCCTTGACCGAATCACGTACGGCCTCGTAAGGCTCACCGCCTTGAATTAACTCTTTAAACGCCTCCAGACGGACCTTGGCCTCTTCCCACGTAGCCTGGTCACTACTCGGATCCACCGGCACCATCAGATAACTGACGTTTGCCTGAGCCGGAATCCGAAACTTGTCCGGGTGTTCATCGTAGTATTTGCGCAACTCACTCTCTGTAGGAGGGGTGACCTTTGCCAATACCCGATTCATCATCTTTTGCTGCAGAATCTGGCGCTTGAGACCTGCCTCGATCGTGGCCTCGTCCAGCCCTTCCCGCGCCAGCGCTGCCTGGTACATTTCCGGACTGGTGAAACGCCCCAGGATGCTTGCGCGCGCAGCCTGCATCTCGTCATCTGTAACCGACACACCCGATTTGACAGCCGCCTGAAAGACCAGTTCTTTCATGACCAACTCACGCACAACATCATCCAGATGCTGCTGGGTCCGCTCGGCTGAGATAACCCCGTGACTGGTTGCCTTGGGAATTCGCAGGCTCAATTCCTGCTCAACATCCCCGGCGGTAATTGGTGTTCCGCCTACATACACCACCACGTCGTCAAGACGCGCCCCACGCTTTGCGTCAGCAGCACCCTTAGATGCTGCGTGAGCCGTGGTGGGCGGTGTAACTTCAACCGCTTGAGGTGGTGCAGCATAGGCGTAGGTACCCCCGACGACCCCCAAAAGGATCGCCGGGAGTAACCCACCCCCGATGCACGCCAGGAGCCGACGCATTACAGGCCGGCCTCCTGTTTGACCACCATTCTCAGCCCTCTAAAGGACTGAGCACCCAAATTCCTGTGATTTACTTCTCGTGACACGAGAGGCAAATAGCACTCTGGAAGTTGGGGTTATTGCTGATGTACTGCGTATCTGCAACATTGCCTGTTACAGCGGCCCAAGCGGTGTTACCACCACCGGAAACCAACTGAATCGAAGCACCGTTGGGGTCTGACACATTTGGCAGACGCAGGAACAGCGGACGCGGCGTATGCGGGTTGTGGCACGAGGCGCACTCCACATACTCAGTGTTGGCACCGTTGGTCGGGTAGGCCCGAATACGGTCACGCACATCGGCGTTCAGCGTGTTGGCAGTACTTCTGGTGATCCAGGTAACACCCAGGCCGTTGGCCTTGCTGTTGTTGGTCGGGAAGTTTGCCACGATGGCAGCGAACTGCGGGTCCACCGGAGAGTTCGGCGAACCGTCCGGAATCTGCATGCTGATCGGATGATCATCACTCAAATCCTGGGTGAGGTTCGGGAACGGCGCCATACCAAAGGTTGCCGCAAAGCCACCGGGGGCACCTGCGAAGAACTCCTGGTTGGTCTGGGGACCCAGGGTCGCATGGAAACACTGCTCATTCACCACAGCAGAACCCGGGACACAGTCGTCCCGCAGGGTTTCGCTCAGTGAGCCAGTCGCATCCACACCGTTCACAGCGCCCGGATGGAACTTCATGCTCACGTCCGCACCCGGTACCACAGCCTTGTTGGCGGCGATAAACCCACCGGAACCCGGTGCGTTGATCAGCGAATCGATGCCGACACTACCGTCATGGCACGACAGGCAGGCCAGCGAAACCCCCTGGGGCTTGGTGAACTGCTGACCATCGAAGTTCGGGCTGTCGTACATGGTGTAGACCGCCGCATCGTTCGGGAACGCGCGGTTCCACAGGGGTACCGCAGTGGAAGCAGTACTGGGACGGCCACCGTGCGGGGTATGGCAGAACACACAGATCTCTGTGGTGTTCGTGGTGCTGTACCCGATATCCTGGTTAAGGAAAAAGTTATGTTTGGTATTTGCCACGTCCTCCGCAGGCAACACCTGCGTCGGCCATGTCTGCGCCCATGCTGGCGCGCCACCTAACAGCACAACGCCGAGCGCTGCTGCCGTCAGGCCGGCTGACAGTAATTTGTTTTTGAGATTCATCCGCCTGGACCTCCTTGATTGTTGGACTGATGGTCAAACGCCACTGGCTCTCCAGTGTGCGTCGGGGTTGTTTCGGCCGGGGGGGGCGTGCTGTCCCCCTCGTACCGAATCAATTGGTAAACGTTGATACGTTTATTAAACTGGTCGGCGATATAAATGGTGTCATCCGGCCCCATGTCCATGCCCGCAGGCATCCAGAACTGGCCCGGACCTGCGCCCATTTCACCGAAGAACAGCAGCAGCCGCCCGCTGCCGTCAAAAATCTGCACGTTGTTAAAAGCGGCATCGGCAACAAACACGTTACCGCTGGAATCAACCGCCACCCCCTTCGGTTTGGAAAATTGACCAAAGCCCCGGCCTACGCCGCCGAACTTCCACAAAAACTCGCCGGACGGGTTAAATACCTGCACCCGGAAGTTCAGCATATCCACTACGTAGACATTGCCGTCCTTGCCGACCGCTATATTGGTGGGCCAGTTGAATGAGCCATCTTCCGGGCCGTGATTGCCAAACGACGATACAAAATTGCCGTCCCGGTCAAACACCACTACCTTATGGGCCTTGGTATCCACCACATAGACCCGGTTACGGTCGCTATCGACCGACACACCGACCGGTTTCACCAGATGTTCGCGACCACCAAACGCGTTGAGGTACTGGCCGTCGTGGTCATACACCACGATGCGGGCCTGGCTGGAGTCGGACACGTAAATACGACCGCTGTCATCCGAACTGACCGACACCGGCTGCGATAGCACACCGCGCCCATCCACCCCTAAAATCCAGAACGACTTGGCGGCAAAATCAAATACCAGCACCTTGTGCCAGCCGGTATCCGCCACAAACAACCGCCCGTCCTTGTCCACATGGACGCCATAGGGTTTGGTCATGCCGGTCAGGCTTTCGCCGCCCAACAACTTGTTCACCAGCCCGAAGGACTTTTTGCCCTCCACGTCACCGCTGGAACTGATTGAACGAACAAACTTGATACGCGGCTTGTCTGGCGGCAACGGCCATACCACATCGACCTGGGATGCCTGCCGGGTGCTGGCGCAACCGATGGCCACCACCGCAACCAGCAGCAGCATCAGGATGTTGGTAACGCTATTTTTCATGACAGGTCAAACACAAGGCACTGCCCTTATTGGACACACGCAAAAATGGGTCTCGCCCTTCCGAATTGTCTTCGTCCGGGTTATGGATGTCGTGGCAGGTGGCACACTGTACCTTGTTGCCCTCATAGGTCTGTATACCGTTGGTAAAGGCACGCCCACCGTCCTTCTTTGTAATCGTCGGCTGAATAAACTGCGGGTCCTTTTCGCGGGTGGGATACACCATCGAGATGGGGTGGTCGTCACGCAAATCCTGCGACAGATAACGGACTGTGGCGTCGTGGGCCGCGTTTACACCGCCAATTCCACCATCACCCCGACTGTGGCACTTTGCGCAAGACTGGCTACCCCGCCCCGCTTTGGTCGCATCCATCCGGTAATGAACCTTTGAATCAGACCAGCCATGATAGGCAGGTTTGCGTCGAATGTCATCCACACTAATCGTGCCGTCATGACAAGACAGGCAGGCCAGCGAAATTCCGTCCGGTCCATTTAACACAGTGGAGTCGAAGTTGGGGCTGTCGTACAACTGGTATCCGGCCGAATCGGGCAGGTTGCGGTTCCACAAGGGGGCTACCGCACTGGCGTTGTGAGGGGTGTGGCAATAGATGCACGCCTCACGGTAGTCATTAAAGGTGAACCCCTGCATCGGGCCACTGGTAGAGCCGTTATAACCGCGCTGGTTAAAGAAGCTCAAATCGTGGCGCGAGCCGATAATCGAATCGCCCAACGCACTACTCGACCAGATGAGCGCCGTCACCAGCAATAACCCCATGGTCACGGTAGCGCGCATGATTATGCCCGCCCTGCCGACATCAATAACGGGTCACGACTGTCCAGACGGCTGACCCCTGCCATGGTGCCAAACCATTTACGACCCGCCGTATCCACCGCTACCGTAAAGACCGAGTCGGATACCAGCCCGTCGGCCTCTTGATAGGTGTGCCAACGACCCTTTTGATAGACACTGACCCCACCATCAGTGGTAGCCCACAGGGTGCCGTCCGTATCCGCATACAGGTCGGTCACAAAGTTTCCGCCCAGGCCATCAGCCTTGGTATAGGTCGTCCAGGAGGACCCGTCAAAACGTGACAGACCAGCACCCCAGGTCCCAAACCACTTGTTACCGGCGCCGTCCACCAGCGCGCTCAATACATAATTGGGGTTGTACCCATCCGCCGACTTGCCGGGCGTCTGCCGGTGATGGCGGCTGGGGTTGCCCACCACCTCGTACCCTTTGACCTGGGTCGGGCTCGCACCCAAACCGTCCGCATGGGTGTAACGGGTCCACTGGCTGCCATTAAATGAAGAGACGCCACCCTCGGTACCCAGCCACAGGGTGCCAGCGTCATCCTGCACCATGGCGTAGACCCAGTCGTCGGCCAGCCCGTCACGGGTGGTATAGGTGCGCCAGGACTGCCCGTCAAAATGCGACAGACCGCTCCAGGTAGCCACCCAGTACCCCTCGCCACGGTTGTCGGCGAGGGTCTTGTAAACAAACGGATCGCCCAGATCGGGCACATTGAAATGGTGCCACTCTCCGCCGGTGCTGTAGTGCATCAGACCACCGCCGTGGGTACCGACCCACAGACCACCGTCCGGCGCCAGATCCAGCGACATAATATTATTGGAGAACAGACCGTTGGCATTGTCGTAGCGGGCCACGATCGCATCTTTGGCCAGGTTGTAACGCAACAGGCCGCCTTCAGTGCCGACCCACACCTCACCATCACGAAACGCCAGGGCATGCACACTGCTGTTGATCTCGAAGTTGGTCCAGTAAGTTGCGCCGGGTGCGTGGGGTCCATCGGTGGTGGCGGCAGAACCGGCCACCGCAGACATTTTTTTATCTTGCTCATTCACCGACGGAGCAGTGCTCGATTGTGAACAACCGTGAACAAAACCGGTCGTCATCACCAGCAATAATCCCGTCATCGCAACGGAAATCGGGCGATATAAGGAATTATTTTTCACAGGATACCCACGATCGGACCATTCACTCCAGACCCACAAACCAATACTTTCACCACCATCGGCGCATGCTACGGCTCCCCACAGAAGGAGTCAAGCGCCCGCACAAAGGCTCGCGTACTACACAATTTGAGACCACGGCCAGCATAGCTGTCAGTTCGCCTCACTGATCAAAGCCCGAACACCTATGAACATGGGCTTACCTGAAATCTCAGCAAGAATTATGCAAAGTCGATACCGAACCAGGCTCGCCAACAGATCTCCCCACTCCGGTGACTGCCGACAAACCTCATCGAATAAACCGACGCTTGACAGGTACGCGCCAAGCTTGATACAACGACGGCGTTTTCCAAACGTTGGAAGTCTGTTTGTTTGCCAAAAACCGTTGAATACGGTCTGTTGCGCGTTTTGTTGTTCAGACCACAGTGAGGCTAACGATGAAGAAGAGGCCCTTTGCCTTTGTTCTTGTGCTTGTGTTGTTGAGTGTCGGCTTTTTCTTGCTCGTCGATCGCCAACCTTCCCAGGCGGAATATGGGGACATCACCCTGAACCGTCATGCAGAAAAGGCGGGGATGCCGCCAGTGGTGTTTCCCCACTGGTTCCATCGCATCCGCTTTAAATGCAAGGTGTGTCACCCGGCCATCTTTGAGATGCGTGCCGGATCGAACGACATCACCATGAAGAAGATTGTGAGTAAGCAGTTCTGCGGGCGTTGCCATAACGGCACCATCTCGTGGCCGCCGCTGTACTGCGATCGCTGCCACGCCGGTAAGAGTGATGTGACCATTCCGAAGGCCCGCGGCTTCGTAAAATAGCTTCGTTTGTTGTTGTTTTGTCAGAGGATAGTACGATGTTGACACCCAGACGAAAGACCTCCCTGCTAGTAATCATGATGATGATGCTAGGGGCCCTCGTGTTTGTGGGCTCGCCGCAGGTGCAGGCACAGGATGGCGCTGACACGCAGTCGGATGATGACTTTTTTAAAAGCCTCATCGACCCGCGTCAGGCCATCTGGATGGATAGCCGTGGGGTGATCGCCGGTACCGGCGATCCCAACGGGTTTGTAGGCGAGGCGTTCCGCTCCGGTAAGGGCGCCCACCCGGAGGCGTTGGAGTTGTCCAACCTGCCGCTGGACCAATACGGTCTGGTGAACTGGGCGCGGGCCATTCGCGAGGGCTTTATCACCCCGCGACACTCCCTTGATCCCACCAAGCAGAACAAGCCGGACGACAAACCGTTTGGTCTGGCGCTATTGATCCCGACCAAATCCGAGTCCATGCCGGATGTGATCTTCCCCCATGACATTCACACCATGTGGTTGACCTGTAACAACTGTCATCCAGAGATCTTTGCCATGAACGGCAAGCTCAATAACAAGGTGATGACCATGCCGAAGATTGCGGCGGGTGAATACTGTGGCCGCTGCCACAACCGTATTGCCTTCCCCCTGTCGGATTGTCAGCGTTGCCACGTACACGAGAAAAACGCGGCCGTGCCGGAGGGTGTGAAAGCGCCGTAAGCGACCGATCAGATCAAATCAGGTCGGTACCATTTTTGTGGTACTGACCCGGTTCTTTCGACAATGCCGATCCGGTCTCCGGGTCGGCATTGTCCGTTTTTAACCCTGCCCAGACCGTTCAAATCGCCTGCCCCAACTTCCTGTCCAACGAAACGACCCCGTCCATGCGCTCCCTGCTTCGAACCCTTGCTTACATCCTGCCCTACCGCCGTCTGGCGTTGATAACCCTGGGGTTTGCTACCCTGGCCACATTGACCGAACTGGTGCCGCCCTGGCTGCTCAGGCAGATCATTGACGATGTATTACAGGACGGCCAGCGAGCGCTATTTCCCTGGCTGGTGGGAGGCATTCTGGCGGCCTTCGCAGGGCGCGGGCTGGCCAATTTTTATCGCATTCGCCTCAATAATCGGCTGGAGCAAAAAGTGATCTACGACATGCGTGACCATGTCTATCGCAAGCTCCAGCACCTGTCTTTGGACTATTTTGAGGACCGGGCCACCGGCGAGATCATGTCGCGGGTCAACAACGATGTAAACAACATGGAACGGGTCTTCATCGACGGGGTGGAGCAGTTTATGGTGGCGGCGCTGACCCTGATTGGCGTTGCTACCATGATGTTTATTCTCGACTGGCAATTGGCCGTGCTGGCGCTCGCCCCGATCCCGTTTTTGATTTACGGGGGCATGGTCTACACCCGCAAAGTCCACAGCCGCTACCGAATCATCCGCGAGAGCCTGGCCACCATGAACGCCCAGTTGCAGGACAATATTTCAGGGATTCGGGAGATCCTGTCCCACAACACCCAGCAGTACGAACGCGACCGCTTCGGCACCACCTCACGCCAGTATGGTGAAGCCAATCTGGGGGTGATGCGGCTCTGGTCGATCTACTCCCCCGGTATGCTGTTTCTGGGGGCGCTGGGCACCGTCACCATCGTTGGAGTGGGTGGCTACCGGGTCATGCAGGGCGAGATGACCCTGGGCACGCTGGTGGCGCTGATCTCCTATCTGGCGCTGTTTTATACCCCCATCAACCAGATCCACGGCATCAATCACATGCTGCAGAATGCGTTGGCCTCCTGCGAGCGCGTGTTTGAGATCATCGATGCGGAGCCGGTGGTGCAGGACCAGCCCGAGGCGCGGGCGCTTACCGCTCCGGCGGCCGGACAGGTGGCCTTTTGCGATATCGGCTTCCACTACCGCGCCGATATCCCGGTGCTGGAGCACGTCAATGTAGAGATTCCAGCGGGCCAGCATGTGGCGCTGGTAGGGGCCTCCGGGGCAGGAAAAAGCACCTGCGTGAAGCTGCTGATGCGCTTCTACGACCCCACCGAAGGGCATATTTCGCTGGACGGTACCGACATTCGCCAACTGACCCTGGCCAGCCTCAGGGACCAGATTGCACTGGTATCTCAAGACCCGTTTCTGTTCAACGGCACCGTGGCCCAGAATATCTGCTACAGCCGCCAGACGGCCACTGAAGACGAGATGATCGCCGCAGCCATTGCGGCCCAGGTGGACCCGTTCATCCGCTCCCTGCCGGAGGGGTACCACACCCGCATCGGTGAGCGTGGCATCAAGCTCTCCGGCGGTGAACGCACCCGTATTGCCATCGCCCGTGCCATCCTCAAAAACCCTCCGGTGGTGGTGCTGGATGAGGCCACCGCCAGTGTCGATACCGCCACCGAGCGGCTGATTCAGGAGGCCATGATGCAACTGACCCAGGACCGGACCACCTTCATCATCGCCCACCGGCTCTCCACCCTGCGTACGGTGGAGCGCATTCTGGTGCTACAGGACGGCCATGTGGTAGAGGATGGCAGCCACGATGAGTTGGTGGCACAGCAGGGAGCTTATGCGGCCATATTCGAGACCCAGATCGCTATTTGATGCAGTCGCCGTGATAATCTGACCGACTGTCCCTGTTGTTCCCTCCTGTAAGAGACATCGCCATCGCCAAACCGTCACCCGAAGCGCTGTTCGCCACAGCCCAGCAGACACTCCAGAGCGGTCAGGCGGCTATGGCGGAGCAGCAGTTGGTACAACTGCTCAAGCGTTACAACAAGTTTATGCCCGCCTACGAACTGCTCGGCGCGGTGCGCGCCCAGAGTGGCAACCTGGCAGGCGCCGCCAAGTGTTTCAAGAAGGCGGTCGCGCTGGCCCCGGCCCAGTGGGCCGGGCATTTTAATCTGGGCAATGCCCTCAAACAGTCCGGTCAACTCGATCAGGCCATCATCAGCTTTCGCGCGGCGTTGCAGCGAGCCGACACCGGGCAGGCCCACAACGGCCTTGCCAGCGCCTTGCAGGCCATTGGCGAGTACGCCGAAGCCGAGCAGCACTACCGCAAGGCCATCGCCCTCATGCCGGAGGCCGCCGAAGCCCACAACAACCTGGGCACCCTGCTGAAGGAGCAGGAACAGCTTGCACAGGCGGAGGACTGTTATCGGCAGGCCATCCACCTGAATCCTCGCTTTGCCACGGCCCATATCAATCTGGGCAATGCCCTGTCCGGGCTGGGCCGGTTTGCCGAAGCCAAACAGTGCTATCACGACGCTCTGGCACTGCAACCGGACCTGCCGGATGCCCACTTTAATCTGGGCAATACCCTGGTGGAACTGGGGCAACTCAGCGAAGCGGTGGCCTGCTTCAAACGATGCTGGCAGTTGCATCCGGAAGATCAGCGCAACCTGCGTAACCTGCTGTTTACCATGCTCTACTGCCCCGACTTTAGCGCCGCCGATATCCTGGCTGCCCACCGGGAGTGGGGGAACTGGTTTCAGGGCCGTGTGGATGCCCTGCCGCCGGTTCGCCGACCGGAACGGCCTGCCAACGGAGGGCCGCTCAAGATCGGGCTGGTATCACCAGACCTGCGCGGCCATGCGGTGGGCCGGTTTATGGCCTCCTGGCTGGGCCATCTGGACCCGCAACAGCTCCATGTGACCGCCTACGCCAATGTGGCCCGTCCCGATGCCACTACCGACCATCTGCGCTCGCTGGTGGCCGAGTGGCGCGACATCGCCCCGCTGGACGACGCCCAGGCGGCCCGACAGGTCATCAGCGACGGCATCCACATCCTCATCGACCTGGCGGGCCATACCGCCCATAGCCGTCTGGGGCTGCTGGCACGCCGACCGGCACCAGTGCAGATCAGCTACCTGGGGTATCCGGCCACCACCGGCCTGCCCTCCGTGGACTACCGGCTGACCGATCCGTATACCGATCCACCATCAGAGCTGAGTTCAGAGCTGGCCGATAACGGTTCACCTCATACCACCGAACGACTCCTGCGGCTTGAGACCGGCTTCTCCTGCTTTGCGGGGCCGGACGACGCTCCGCCAGTGGCGGCCTTACCCGCCCTGTCGAACGGCTATGTGACCTTTGGCAGCCTCATGAATACCATCAAAATCACCGCACAGGTGATCGAACGGTGGGCCATGATCCTGCACCGGCTGCCGCAGGCACGACTGCTGATCCAGCGCAAGACCCTGCGCTTTGCCGAGGCCCGTCAGCGGCTGTGGGATGACTTTGCCCGCCACGATATTGCCGCCGAGCGCATCCTGCTGGAGGGGCAAGCGCAGATGGACGCAGCCACCTTCCTGTCCGCTTACGACCGTATGGATATCGGTCTGGATACCTTCCCCTACGCGGGTCATACCACCACCTGTGAGTCCCTGTGGATGGGGGTGCCGATGGTGACCCTGACAGGGGAGACCTTTGTCAGCCGTGTGGGGGTGAGTCTGCTGTCGGTCGTGGGGCTGACCGACTGGATTGCAGCCGATCAGGACGACTATGTGGAGATCGCTGTTGCAAAGGCTGGCAATCTGCCTGCACTGGCTACCCTGCGCAATGCGCTGCGCCAACAGGTGATGGACTCACCCCTGTGCGACGCAACCGGATTTGCAGCCCACTTCAGCTGGCAGATGCAGTTGGCCTGGCGACAGTCCCAGCCACAATCCGACTCAGAATCTGGCCCAACGGGTTGACACCCCGGTGGGGGTACAGTACGATTCCGCCTCCTTCAAGGGAGCCCTCGCTTTGAGGTTTTGGGGTCGTAGTTCAGTTGGTTAGAATGCCTGCCTGTCACGCAGGAGGTCGCGAGTTCGAGTCTCGTCGACCCCGCCACTTCCTTGCACGAATGGTCTGTAGTCGTTTATCGTTGCAGGCGGTTCGTTATGTCGCCCTTAGGGGCCGCAATGTTGGCGGGGTGGTGACCGCCCGGTCCCGCCCCATGTTTATTTTCGATTCAGTGTAGGACCTGTTTGTGCGCACCGGTGTACTGGATCTGATTCTTGCCGCAGGATGGCCCACCAAGATGGTGCTGGTTGTGCTGATCGGCTTCTCTGTAGCCACCTGGGCAGTCATCTTCCAGAAGTGGCGCAGCATGCGGCGTGTACAGGCCGACAACAACGACTTTATTCAGGCCTACAATCAGGCCCCATCGCTACTGGCGCTGGCACAGACCCCCGGCCTGCCCACCAGCCAGGGCCTCGGGTTTCTGTTTCGTGACGCCATGGAAAAAACCGCCCGACATACCGGCGAAGG
>JALWRU010000453.1 GCA_026994095.1 Nitrospira sp.
TTACCTGTCCAAGATTCCGTTCCTCGGATGGCTGTTCAAGAGCACCAGCAAACGGGACGATACGGAAGAGTTGCTGGTCTTTATTACCCCCCGGATTGTAAAGTAGGCTGAACCATGCGGAATCCAATAACACTGGTAACTCCTGGCCTTCGGAACCTTGGTCTGGGCTGTATTGCAGCATTGTTGTTGACGAGCACCTTATCCGGCTGTGGCACCCGAACCTCTGCAGATGCGGTGGTCGTCATTGACTCGAAAGATGCCGACTGGACACTCAATGATACCGCCTTTGGCGCGGCGCCCAACCCGTCGTCGCTGGCTCCAATCAACCCGATTATTATCCATATATTTCGCTCGGATACTGATCACACCCCCGTTCCTGGCGCAGCGGTTGCGATACAGGTCGGTGGTACAGGGCTGACCTCTGCCCAGCTGGATGACCCTATAAGCGGGGCACGCCTTGACGATGGCACCGGGCTGTTGATCACCCATGCCGATGACCGCGGGGTATTGAAAATCTTACCAGTCGGAGACCTTCAGTCCTGTCCGGGTGCGCCATTAAATGGCTTGACTTCCGGGGCCACCCAAAAGATTTCCGGCAACCTGTCGATTGCTGTATTTGTTGCGGCACACGGTAAAACCTGGAACGGGAAATTCACCTACAAGTGTGTCAACTAGCGCTAACCTGCCCATGAACCATCTGTTTCTCACCGGTTTTATGGGAACCGGCAAGAGCGCAGTAGGCCCGCGGCTGGCATCCGCGTTACAATACAGCTATGTGGATCTGGATCACTCCATTGAGCAGGCTGCGGGCATGAAAGTGGCCGAAATCTTTGCGAAGCAAGGCGAAGCGGCCTTCCGCTCACAAGAGAGCGCCGCGCTGACCGGGTTGGCCGATACCCCTTCAATGGTGGTGTCCACCGGTGGCGGTGTGGTGCTGTCTGCCGCCAATCGCGACTGGATGGCCAGCCACGGCCACGTGGTCTGCCTGACCGCCACCGCCGATGAGATTTTCCGACGAACCCGTCGCCGCACCACCCGTCCACTGCTCAATCAGGCGGAGGACCCGCTGGCGCATATCGTCGAACTACTTGCTGAACGCCGGGACGCGTACCAGCAGTGTCACCATCTGGTCGACACCACTGAACGACCGGTCACCGATGTGGTGGCCGAGATCGTACGGCTGCACCAGGAGGGCGCATGGCGTCGTTGACGGTCGCGCTGGGCCAACGGGCCTATCACATTCACATCGGTGCGGAAGGGCTGGATCAGTTGGGTCACCAACTGGGGCCACTGATGCTGGGCCGCAAGGCCACCATCGTCACCAACCCCACCGTGGGCGCGCTCTATCTTCAGCGCACCCAGACCACCCTGACCGAGTCCGGTTACGACGTCACCGTGTGCGAAATACCCGACGGCGAATCCTACAAATCCATGGAGTGGCTGGCCCACATCCACGACCACCTGTTGGTGGAACGGCTGGGCCGCAAGGATTTTATTGTGGCGTTGGGTGGCGGGGTGATTGGTGATCTGGCCGGGTTTGCCGCCGCCACCTACCTGCGCGGCATCCCGTTTGTGCAGGTGCCCACCACGGTAGTGGCCCAAGTCGATTCCAGCGTGGGCGGCAAGACCGGGGTCAATCACGCCCGTGGTAAAAATCTCATCGGTGCGTTCTATCAGCCGCTCATGGTCACCATGGACATGTCGTTGCTGACCACCCTGCCCACCCGCGAGTTGATCGCCGGGCTGGCCGAAGTGGTCAAATACGGCATGATCTACGACCGCAAACTGTTTAATCTGCTGGTGGCCAGCGTGGAGCCGCTACTGGCGCTGGAGCCGGAAGTGTGGGGGCAGGTGGTGCGCCGCTGTTGCGAGATCAAGGCCGAGGTGGTGGCTGCAGACGAGCGCGAAACCTCTGGCCTCAGGGCGATCCTCAACTACGGACATACGGTGGGCCACGTGGTGGAAGCGGTCACCGGTTACGGCACCTACAAACACGGCGAGGCGGTGGCCATCGGTATGTCGGTGGCGGCCCGTATGGCGGTCAAGCAGGGCCGAATGCCTGCCGACGACGCCCACAAGCAGGATGCCCTGTTGACCGCACTGGGGCTGCCCACGTCCCTGCCGGACGGATTAAAACGAGGCCCCTTTCTGGACGCACTATCGCTGGATAAAAAAGCCGATGGTGCCACCATCAAGATGGTGCTGTGCACCGGCATCGGACAGGTGGAGTTGGTACCACTCACCCCGGACGACATCATTTCACAGGTGTTGGCGACCTGACCACCAAGCATGCCCCGATTGCCACCCTATCGTGTGTTGTGGATGTGCCTGGTAACGGCGCTGATTGCCGGGTGCAGCAGTAGCACCAGTCCCCCGATCGGTCCCCCACCATGCACTTCACTGGTCATCACCGGCAATGGCGACGGCCAGCCGTTCGATGTCTCTGGCGTGGCCCGCTACGAAGACCGCCCCTTCAATACCCGCCGATTTATCGCGGTTTCTCCGGTACCAAAATTGCCCGTCCGCGGGGTGCCGGTAGAGGTGGTTCGGTGCAGCGACCGGGCGGTGCTGGGCACCACCACCAGCGACCTGACGACCGGCGCATACAGCTTTACCGGGCTGATCAATAATGGCACCGCCGGGGTCTATGTGCGCATCACCGCCCAGACCGTGGTCAGCCCAATCTCGGTATCGGTGGTGGATACCCGCAACGCACTCTACGCCACCTTTGGCCCGAACAGCGGCTTTGACGAACGGCTTGCCGCCAGTTTTACCCGCGATGTGACCGCTCAAGACGCCGGCACACTGGTGGGCGGAGTCCGTATCGGCGATGGCGGTATGGGCGGGGTCTTCAACAGCCTGGATGTCACCGTCGCTGCTTTGCAGTATGTGGATCAAAGCCTGGGGCTGGGCACAACGCAGCCCCCCTTGCGGCTGGTGTGGGAGTCCAACGTCACCAGCGGCACCTTCTACGATAATAGCGGCAAACTTATCTTTTTGATCAGCCAGCCCCAAGCCGCCGTCCCGGATACGGATGAATACGACGACATGGTCATCACCCACGAAGTCGGCCACTATCTGGCCCACCAACTGTCGCGCGACGACTCCCCTGGTGGCAGCCATTTCCTGACCGAAGGCGATCAGGACGCCCGGCTGTCCTGGTCGGAGGGGTGGGGCGGCTTTTTTGCCTCGGCCGCCACCCACAACCCGGACTATCTGGATACCGATGGCCGCACCAGTTTCCGGGTGGCCTACAACATTGAGCGCATCAGCAATGCAGGCGGTTTTGTGGGTGGCACCAGCACTACCGGCGAATTTACCGTCGCAGCCACCCTGTGGGACGGCCTGGATCTGCCCGCTTCGGATGTGGACAGCGACCCGGCCCGACTGGGCATTGTGCCGGTGCTGCGGGCGTTCAGCGATCTGGCGATCGAAACCCGACCGGCCACCTTTACCGCCTTCTGGCAACAGTTGCACAATCAGGGGCTGTTGCAAGGTGAACTGGATCGTTTTGCCACCGCCGCCCGCAGCAACCGCATCCATTTAAACGCAGACGTGGAGCCCGACGATCCGAGCGGTAACGATCAACTGGCCGGGGCCGCCACCCTGCTACCCGGACAACAGGCATTCGCCACATTGGCCTATCCGGCCGGGTCCGTCGAAGACATCGACTATTTTATCCGCCCCCTGTCGATCGGTCTGACCTACCGCATTCAGACCCTGGGGCTGGCGGACGGGGCCGATACCGTATTGCGGCTGTTTGATCCCACCGGCACCACCGAACTGGGCTTCAACGACAACCGGGACCAGCAGCTTTATTCCGCTGTTTGTAGTGGGGTTTCCTGCCCACCGAACGACGGTGTACGGCTGTCGTCCGAACTGTTATTCACTGCCCCCTCCACCGGCAACTATGTCATTCGGGTTGAGCGATCCCCTGCTGCGCCGCCCTCTACCGACCGTTTTGGACGGTACACACTGGACATCTCCATCCCCTAGCCCTTTAGCGGCAGTTCCGATCCGTCTGCCAAGGTTGTGCCTTGACAGCGAAATTGCGCATGGTATTATCATGCACTAAATTGATCGGAATAATGTGAAGTTCTCTGCAAGAAGCCAATACGCCATCGAAGCCATGCTCGCGCTGGTCCCCAGCCAGAACGGTCAGCCGATTCAGGTGCGCCATATCTCCCGCGATCACGGCATTCCTGTGCGCTTTTTAGAACAGATCATGGCCTCGTTAAAAAAGGCCGGTCTGGTCAATAGTATTCGGGGTGCGCGGGGCGGCTACCTGCTGGGGGCAGCGCCCGATTCGATCCATGTGGGTGATATCATTCAGGCGGTAGAGGGGGCCATTCTGGATGACCCCTTAAAGAGCGATAGCACCCCTCCGGCCACACTGGTGGTGCACGGTCTGTGGATCGAGGCACAGGAGGTGGTACAAGAGCTGTTTGCCCGCATTTCGCTAGAGACCCTCATGCAGCGCAAAGAGGCCGCAGAGGGTCAGCGGTCGCTGATGTACCACATCTGATGGCGTCCCCTGTTCACATCATTTCTGTTTTTTTGTCTCTCTTGATTCCCACACGGTAACGAAGTCCTATGGAACGTTCAGAACAGCAAGCAATCAACCGGGTCGTCCACGAATCCGACATCCTGATCATTGGCGGCGGCACCTCCGGCTGTCTGGCTGCCACCGAGCTCAAGGAGCATTATCCCGACCTGGATGTACACATCGTCGAGAAGGCTCACGTAGACCGCAGCGGCTGTCTGGCGGCGGGCATGAACGCCATCAACGCCTACCTCAATCCGGGTGAAACCGCCGAGAGTTTTGTAAAGTATGTGCGCTACGACTCCTGCGGGCTGATCCGCGAAGATCTGGTGCAGTCCATGGCCGAGCTGTTTGAGTACTCGGTCAAAAAGGTTGAGAACTGGGGCCTGCCGATCCTTTGCGACGACGACGGCAACTATGTGCCCCGTGGCCGCTGGAACATCAAGATCAACGGCGAATCCCTCAAGCCCATTCTGGCCAAGGCGGCTCGTGATTCGGGTGCCCGCATCCACAACTGGGTGGTGGTCACCGACCTGTTGATGGATGGCGACCGCTGCGCCGGGGCGGTCGGGTTCTCCCTGCGTACCAATACCTTTTATATTTTCAAGGCCAAGGCGGTCATCATTGCCACCGGTGGCGCAGCCGGGCTGTATAAACCCAATAACGCCGCCGACGCCCAGCACAAAACCTGGTACTCACCGTTCAACAACGGTGCGGGTTATGCCATGGGCATTCGCGCCGGGGCCGAGATGACCTCGTTTGAGATGCGCTATGTGGCCTTGCGCACCAAGGACGCCATCGCCCCCACCGGCACACTGGCGCTGGGGGTAGGCGCGCCGTTGGTAAATGCCAAGGGCGAGCGTTTCATGCAGACCAAGTACCGCCATTTGGGTGGCGACGGCGCACCGACACCCTACCGGGCCTACGGCCCCATTCAGGAGGTCAAGGAGGGGCGCGGGCCATGTTATCTGGACACCACCCACATCACCGAAGAGCAGAGCCGCCAGCTCAAGAGCGCCTATCTGGATATGTACCCGTCCCAGGTGCTGTACTGGGCCGCCAACAACATCGACCCGGCCCAGCACCCGGTGGAGGTGCAGACCACCGAGCCGTATGTGGTGGGTGGTCACTGCCAGGGCGGCTACTGGATCGACGTGGACCGGCGCTCCACTGTACCGGGGCTGTTTGCCGCGGGTGATGTGGCCGGTGGTGCCCCCTTCAAATTTGTGTCCGGCTGCTGGGCTGAAGGCATCATTGCCGCCCGTGCCGCCGGTAAAGAGGTCAGTGGCATGGCCATGCCGCAGGTGGATGAAGCCCAGATCGATGCGGCCTACGAGCGCACCTTTGAGCCGCTGTTCAACTACAGCAAAATCAAATACGGCGTGCGCCCCTACGACATGGAAGTGCGGCTGCAAAAGATCATGGAAGAGTACGCCGGAGGGGCCTCCTGCAACTATGAGATGAACGAAGAGCGGCTCATGATGGCCCGTCAACATCTGGCGGAGCTACCCGATCAGTTTGACCAGTTGGTGGTGGAGGACACCCACGACCTGATGCGCGCCCACGAGGTGCTCGACCGGGTGGTGGTGGCACAGGTGCTGGTGGAGCACCTCATGGCCCGCAAGGAGACCCGCTGGCCCGCCTACCAGACCCGCACCGACTATCCGGAGCGCGACGACCTCAACTGGTTGCACTTCGTCAATACCCGCAGAGACCCGGCCAACGGCGAGATCTCGGTGATCATGCACCCCTATGAGCAGCTCATCCCCGGCGACCGCTACCATCCGGGGGCCGCGCCTAAAAAGCCGACCGCTTAAACCCCATTATTTTTCTGTGTGTTTTTTTAAGAGATAGGTAGATCATGCCCGTCATTGTTGACCCGGACCTGTGTAACGGTTGCCACAACGCCAAACAGCCGCCCTGTGTGCGCATGTGCCCCGGCGACCTGATCGTCAAAGACTTCAATAGCAACAAGGCGTACCTGAAGTACGTGGACGACTGCTGGGACTGTCTGCCGTGTGTGAAGGCCTGCCCGGAGGAGGCCATTCGCTTCCAGTTGTCCTACCAGATGGGCTATTTCAACGCCACCTTGCAGCCCCACGTCCACAAGGACCGCCAGCACATTACCTGGACCTGCGTGGATGCCAAGGGCAACAGCGAAGAGTTCCAGATCCGCACCAAGGTCCTGCCGGTGGCGCTGGATGAAAAGCTGGACGACGACCTGACCCCCGATTTCTCGATTTAACCTTCCCGTACCATCATTTTGTTTTTGTAGGACAGTCATGACCACCAACATCGCACCCCACGGCGGCACCCTGATCAACCTGTTGGCGCAAGGCAACGAAGCCGAAGCGCTGGCTCAGCATGCCAAGGGGCTGACCCGGGTGCCCCTGTCCCCGCGCGAGATCGCCGATTTAGAGATGATTGCCATCGGTGCCTTGAGCCCGCTCACCGGCTTTATGGTTGCAGACGACTACAACCCGGTGGTGGACAACATGCGCATGGCCGACGGCACCATCTGGTCGCTGCCGGTGACGCTGGCAGTGGACGACGCCCTGGGCGCGGGCCTGTCGGTGGGTCAGGAGATCACCCTCACCGGCGACGGCGGTACCCCCCTGGCGGTCATGGAGATCACCGACAAGTTTGGCCGCGACAAACGCAAAGAGGCGCTCAAGGTCTACCGCACCGAGGATGAGGCCCATCCGGGAGTGGCCAAGGTGTACGAGCAGGGCGACACCCTGTTGGGTGGCCCGATCCGTATGTTTGCCCGGCCCACCCACGACGATTTTCTGGAGTACCGCCTGGACCCGGAGCAGACCCGTGCACTGTTCCGCGAGCGTGGCTGGAAGCGGGTGGTCGGTTTTCAAACCCGCAACCCCATCCACCGGGCACACGAGTACATTCAAAAATGTGCGCTGGAGACGGTGGACGGTCTGCTGGTCCACCCGCTGGTGGGCGAGACCAAGAGCGACGACATCCCCTCTCATGTGCGCATGGAGTGTTATGACGCGCTGCTGAGCAACTACTACCCCAAGGACCGCACCGCCCTGAGTGTGTTCCCGGCGGCCATGCGCTATGCCGGCCCCCGAGAGGCGGTTTTTCATGCGCTGGTACGCAAGAACTACGGCTGCACCCACTTTATCGTGGGCCGTGATCACGCCGGAGTGGGCGACTACTACGGCACCTTTGACGCCCAGTTGATCTTTGGTGAGTTCTCGCCAGAGGAGCTGGATATCACCCCCATGTTCTTCGACCACTCGTTCTACTGCAAAGCCTGCGAGGGCATGGCCAGCTACAAGACCTGCCCCCACGACGGCGACCAGCACGTGATTCTGTCCGGCACCAAGGTGCGGGCTATGCTGGCCGACGGCATCGTACCGCCGGAGGAGTTCACCCGCTCGGAGGTCGCCGAGGTGTTGATCAAGCATATGCTCAAGAGCAAATCGGCCTAGGTCGCTGCGGCACCCCCACCGGAGCACACTCCGGTCGGGAGTCAAATACTAAAAAAGCCCTCCTGTTACTGCAACAGGAGGGCTTTTTTAATACTCGGAGTGCGCGCCCTACTACCCGGCCTTCTTCTTGATTTTTTGAATGCCCTTGTGGGCCACGTACCAGGCGGTGGCCGCACCGATGGGGATGAATACCGCGGTGTACAACGTGGCCGAGCCGATCACATGGGCCTTCTCCAGCGCCTTGAACAGGTAACTGGCCAGCCCGGTCATGTAGTAGGTGATGACGATGACACTCAACCCCTCCGCCAGCTCTTGCAAGCGCAGTTGAATGGCCGAACGTTCGTCGAGATTTTGCAGCAGGCGGGTATTTTGCGCCTCCATGCTCATCTCTACCCGGGTCCGCAGGATCGCCACCAGATCGGAGATCTCCCCCTGCATGCGGTCCAGCCGCGCTAAAAAGGTGCGGTACTCCTCCGCCACCCGATCGGTACGCTCCAGAATAATGCGAGACGGCGAGTCGCAGCCGGGTAGTGGCATCTCGTTCCACTTGGCAAACGCCTCCCGCACCCGGTCGTTGTAGGGGTAGCTGGCCGACAACACATGATTGAAGCGACCGTTATAACGCACCAGCCGGGTTAAATCGCCGGTCAAATCGTGTAACCACTCCTCCAGCTGTTCCGGTCCTGCCCGGTCGATCTGCTCGGTCACGACGGCCATGCGCTCGGTCAGCGCCTGCTCCATGTCGTGCACCTCCATCACCGATTCACGCTGTTCGATACGCGGAATCATCAACAGGTGGTAATAATTCTCCAGCGCGCCGATGTTGGCCAGAGTAAACGCCCCGTGGGCCTCCAGTGCCGCTGGCAAGCCGCTCACCACATACCGCTCGCGGCCATTGATCGGCTCGTAGTTGGTATAGATGTTGAGCGCCCCATCCAGAATCTGCGCACCGTAACGGTTGCGGGTAGTGATCAACCCCTCCAGCCCCTCCGGCGGAATCAGCGTATCCAGCAACAGGATGTCCAGACAGGTGACGATGGGCGGCGTACCGCAATCGTGCAACACCTGCACAACCTCCTCAAGTCGCTCATCAAACCGGGTGACCGGCGCACCGCCAGTCAGGATGGCGCGGAAAAAATAGTACTCGGTATGCAGTTCCCAGGTCAGTTGCAGTTGGCTGTCGCCGCCATTACCATGCGGCCCCCAGCCGTGGCCCCGCGTCTCCCCGAAGGAGCGGTTCTGTTCCGGTATCTGAAGCCGCTCACAGACCTGTCGAAAGCGATCCTGTAGCTGCCCATCGGACTCGTGCGGGTCACGCAGGTAGGCGACCTGATGGGCGATGGAGGCCCCCTTCACCCGCTCTACCGGTACAATTCCCAGCCCCTGATGAACCTCCTCTGCCAGTGAAAATACCGCAGAGTCACAGCTGGTAATACAGTCGTTACACCCGTCCGGGCAGCGGTCGTCGTGCAATAATGAGACGCTCTGACCACTGACCGACAAGATCTGCTGAGGACACGCCGGCACACAGGCGGGCAGCCCTCCGCACAGGTTGCAGCGGTCTTTGCGGAGCGCGATTGCGGTTTCCATCGATACCGATCCCTTTTAAGTCAAAAAAAAGACGCCGAATATGTGGCGTCGAGGGGGCGACCTCGTGCCGCCAAAAAAAACAGTCCTGACTGCTACATGCCGCACATACCGCTACCACACCCGCCACCTGGCATGCCGCAGCCACCGGCAGCAGGGGCCGAAGCGCTGCTACCGGCAGCCACTGCCGGGGCAAAACCACTCATCAGCCGGGCCACCTGCCCGCCACAGTCCGGGCACCGGGTAGCCGAGGCGTCGGCATGCAACGACTGCAACAGCTCAAAGTCTGCATCACATACGGCACAACGGTAGGCGTACAGCGGCATTCTCAACCCTCTAAATTTACGGCAAAATTATCCACTGAGGCTAGCACGGACCGGGCCGCTCTGCAACCGCCAGCAACAGCAGTCACGCGGTTAGATCTCGCGCCGGACAGTGATAAAACAGGTAAATTTTGCTACCCCATGACAGACGGCGGCAATCGGGTACAATATGCCCTATGGAAGAGATCCCTTCGGTCACCCCCTGGCACATTGAACAGGCGCTGCAAGCCGGTCTGGCGCTGTTTGACGAAACCCGCTTTGAAGAGGCGCTGGCAGTCTTTGACGAAGCGCTGACCCGTTTCGGCCCGGACATGGGCTTGTACCACTGGAAAGGCGTCACCCTGCGACACCTGGGCCGCCTGCGCGAAGCCATTGAGGCGCTGGAGTTGTCGTCGGTCGAATCGCCCACCGGCTCCCTGTACGAACTGGCGGTGTTGTTGCTGGAAGAAGATGTGGACTCCGAACGCGGTACCACCATCCTCACCCGCCTCTCTGCCGATGGCGATCTTCCCGCGCGCGAATACCTGGCCCACCGGGCCTATGAGCAGGGTCAGTTTGCCAGGGTGATTGAACTGGCAAGAGCGCCGCGCAGCGACGAGGCCGACGCCCAATGGCCCGACAGCATGGAGTGCCTGGAGACGTTGGAGGGTATCGCCCTGACCGAGACCGGTCGGCTGGAAGAGGCCCGCTTTCACTTAAAACGTGCCTCCCGCCGTCACCCGGCCTGCGCCTCCCACCTGACCAATCTGGGCCGCATTTACCAGCTTGAGAAACGCTATACCCGCGCCTTGCAATACTACATGCAGGCCATGGAACTGGACCCGGACGACCCGGTGCCGCAGATTAATCTGGCCCACCTGCACGAAGAGATGGGCCGCACAGAGTCGGCTGAGATGGCCTTCTCATCCCTGCTGCGCGGGTTTGAGGGGGACCCGGCAGTGCTGGAGGACTACGCCCGCTTTCTGGCCCGCAACCACCGTTTGGACGAAGCCGTACAGTTGGTAGAGCGGGCCTTGCAAGAGCATGTGGACGACACCGATATCAACACCGATCTGGCCGCTTTTTTGGGCTGGCTGGCGCTCGATGCAGGCGATCAGGAGCGTGCCCGTGCCATCTGGGAGTCGCAAATTGCCCATCAAGCCGGGGCCTTTGCTGCCCGTCACTATCTGGCTGGCCTGTTTGCTGAACAGGGCCAGACCGAGCGGGCCATGGAACTGCTGGAGGCGGCCCACCGCATCGACGCCGCCTGCGCCCGTAACTGGTGTGTGCGACCTGACGGCGAGGTGGAGCCGTGCTTCTCCAGCCTGGCAGGCGATCCGCGCTTTTTGGCGATTACCCAACAGGTCCAGGCGACCCCTTAAGGGGCTACGCCCGATTGTGATCAGCCGTGAGGAGGAGCCACCGCCCCTGTCGGTAGAACTGGTGGTCGCGGCCTATCAGCAGGGCATCTTCCCCATGGCTGATGATGGGCAAGTCCATTGGTACACCCCGGACCCTCGCGGCATCATTGATCTTGAGCAATTTCACATCCCCAGGCGGCTGGCCCGCACCATCCGCAGCAACCGTTTTGAAATGCGGCTCAACAGCGATTTTGCGGGTGTCATCCGCGCCTGTGCCACCGCCGCACCCGGACGGGAAAGCACCTGGATCAACCCGGACATTGAGCGGGTCTATACCGAACTCCATCAACTGGGCCTTGCCCACAGCGTAGAGAGCTATCAGGACGGCCAATTGGTGGGGGGGCTGTACGGGGTAGCGC
>JALWRU010000454.1 GCA_026994095.1 Nitrospira sp.
GGTGCAGCTGGCAACGGTTGTGGGTGCCCTGATGGCGGTGATTGGCCGGGTACGGGCCACCAAGAAAATTGGGTAAATGACGTGATCGAAGCTGGCTTTTTGAAGGCCCTCAGTGCGGGTGGTGACATCGCCACCATTGCCCTCCTGGCCATCATGTGGCGTTTCGATCGGCGCCTGTTGCGGATCGAGTGGGCGGTGTTCGGGCAGAAGCGGGAAGACCAATGAGTACAACCGAAGCCGCTCCGTTCCGCTCCGCTCACTCGGCCCTACGCTGGGCCAACGGCGTGGCCGGACAGGGGGAGTACCAGCGGCCGGTGACCGCCCGCAAGGAGGATCGTGAGCCAGAGGCGCGACGCACCCCTCGCTTCCCTGATCTGTCACCCATCGAGAAACACGCCCAGGCGGCGTGGATCATTGATGCGGCGGCAAAAAACAGCACCCTGACACCGCTGGAACAGCTACTGGTGACCGCCTACTTCACGATGCCCAACACACCCCTGCAGTTGGACACCAAGGAGGGGGCCATCGGGCGGGTGGCAGCGGTGATTACCGGCTATTACAGCTACGGCCCCACATTCATCCAGGATGCGGTACGGCGTTTCGCCGGAACCGCACACCGGGACAACGCCGAGTGGGCGGCTGAATTGGGCAAGTCGAAACGGGCTGTGCGGGATTGTCGCCAGGGGGTCATTCGACGCCTGCACAATATCCTGGATTCGGCCATGGACAAGTTGGATGCTGCCCTGGAGGAACGGGGCTACGTGGCCGGCTGAGTGGCTACGGGCATCCGAACGTTTTGAGTTCCGATGCATCGCTTTCGACTTTGCTTTCCATTTTCGGATCCAGTTCGTGAAAGAAGTCGAGGTGGCTTCGCCGCTCGATTTCATCGATCGTCGTGGCGAACTGGCAGAAGTTCGCACGGCGGGGCGTGTCCTGATCCAGGATGAAACCCGCAACGGCGAGCTCTTTGTTCAGCACCGTGGAGACGATCTTCCAGTATCCGCTGGGCACTCGATGTGGCTCGTCTGCACCGGGTAATGGCGGCATGGGGCGTTCGTAGAGAGGGCCGGTCATCACGAACACGGCCTGTACCCCAGGACGCTGAGCCGTCGCTCGAACAGCGGCCTCCAGGTTCTTCCATGATCCTTGGTTGAGGGCACTCTTCTGGGGTGTGATGTTGGAGAGAAAATTGGTGGCTTTCCAGCTTGCCGTACCGGCAATGGCCGCCAGGGGCACCTAGTGCCCACGGTCGGTATGAAGCGCGGCGTGAGCCCCCCTGTAGTCCGACGGCTCCAGGGTCTCGGTATCAGCGAGGGCGGGATCGGCTTTCCACCTTCTTTTGCGGGTGGGGCCCAACGTATCGGCGGTCACCACGTAGGCGGCCCAGTCGGAAAACTTGGTCTGATCGTTGGAACTCAGGATGTAGATGTCGCGGATGATCAGGTCGTTGCTGGCTGGAGATCCTGCCGGGCAGCCTAACAGGCAGAGGCTGCTGTGAATCTCCTGTGCCCACGTCGGAGTTGAGATCAGCACGAGCGCCAGAACGGCGGCAAAGCGGAACATGGTTTCTCCCTGGTTCGAAACGGTGTGAGGGTATGGGTACCAGTCAGAGCGGTGGAAAGGCAAGGCGGTCGTGATCGGCCTGAACATCACCGCCGATATCCGCAAGACGGAGCGGTGGCTCAAGCGCACTCAGAAGAAGGCTGTGCCCAAGGCGGCGTCCATGGCCATCAACCGGGTGGCCATCACTGTGCGCAAGGAGAGTGTGCGGGCCATATCCCGCGCAACCAGCCTGAAGCAGAAGCGGGTACGCGAGGCGGTGGTGATCGCAGTCAAAGCGCGGCGCACCCACCTGGTCGCGGTGGTGCGAGCCCGGCCCAAGGGCATCAACCTGATCGAGTTTGTGACCAAGGGCAAGCGTGTGCCTGGGTCGTTCCGGCGCAAGGCAGGCGTGTCCGCCAAAGCCTGGGGCAAGTGCAAAGTTTATGCGGGGACGTTCGTGGGGCGTGGGAGCAACAGCGGGAAGCCGTTGGTCTTTGCACGTACCAGCACACAGCCCAAACCGCTCAAGACCATCCACAGCCCGAGCATTCCGCGCACGTTCGTGCAGGAGGAAATAAAGAGGGTGATGGTGGCGACCGGACGACGGCGCTGGCCCATCGAGTTCGACCGGGCCTTACGGTTCGCCCTCTCACGCGTGTCGTAACCGTCTGATAAATAAAGGTACTTCCGGGGATTTGAAAGCCACGGAGGCGTAGCGGCGCAGAATATCGCTAGCGTCAGACCCTAAAAACCGACTTCGTTTCGTTTTTTGCAACCGGCCTGAGTGCGGGAAACCCGCACGGATACAGGGCAAGGAGACAGTTTGGTGCGTTCGAAAGAGAAACAAAAAAACGAAATGGCACCGAAACCCACTTCGTTTTTACAGGTCGAGATGCGGCAGGTGGAATCCCTGATCCCCTACGCCCGCAACGCCCGCACCCACACCGATGGCCAGGTGGCCCAGATCGCCGCCTCCATCACCGAGTTCGGTTGGACCAACCCGATCCTGGTGGATGGTGACAACGGCGTCATCGCCGGTCACGGACGGCTGCTGGCCGCCCGCAAACTGGGACTGGACACGGTGCCGGTGATCGAACTTGCCAACCTGACGCCCCAGCAGAAGCGGGCCTACATCCTGGCGGACAACAAACTGGCTGAGAACGCCGGCTGGGATGACGAGTTGTTGGCCATCGAACTGGGTGAGCTGAAGGACACCGACTTTGACCTGGGGCTGGTAGGGTTCGAAGACGAGGAACTCTCTCGGCTACTCAGCGAGGCGGTCGAGGCCCAGGAGGAGAGCGGCGTCGGCGACGACAGCGTACCGGAGCCGCCCAAGGTGGCGGTCGCCAAGCCTGGTGACCCGCCGATCCTGGGTGACCACCGCCTCCTACGAGGAGACACCACTCCCCTGGACGATGT
>JALWRU010000455.1 GCA_026994095.1 Nitrospira sp.
CCCACAAACAGGGCCAGAATAATCGCCAGTGGATGTAATCCGACCCGGTCGCCCACTACTTTGGGCGAGATCACCACCCCCTCCAGCCCCTGTACCAGCGCAAATACGACGACCACATAGAACAGGTGGGCCGGGTCAAAATGGGTCAGCAGCGAGACGGTCAATGACAGGGTAATACCCAGCACAAACCCCAGGTAGGGCACCATGTTGCCCAGCCCGGCGATGATGCCGATGGGGATAGCAGCATCCACATCGGCCAGGGTCAGACCGATGGCGTACAGCACCGACAGGATCACTCCCACCATCAACTGTCCACGCAGATATTCGCCCAGCATGGTGTCGATGCGGCGCAGGCGGGCGGCATTGTTAGCGCGGGTAGCAGCGGGTACCCGTTGGCGCAACCACCGGGCCACCTGCGGAAAGTCCACCAACATATAAAACAGCAGCACCGGGATAATGGCAGCGCTGACCACCCACATCAGCGCACCAAAGGTGCCAGAGGCGGCCCACTTGACGAAGCCGGTGGTGCCTTTGAACAGCACCGGACCAAACTGCCCCAACAGGCCCTCCATGCGTGACATCAGCGCCTCGGGCGTGGTGGGGAAATCGACCCCGTCCAGCAGCCCGGAGATCAGTGGCAGGCCTTGCTCTCGCAGGTGGACTACCGCACCGGGGAGCTTTTGAAGCAGGGCGGTTACCTGACCCTGAATGACGGGCAACAGCCCCACCAGCAAGGCCCCGGAGATCCCCACAATCAATAAAAAGACGATGCTGGTACTGGCGGCGCGGGGGAGCTTTAGTCGGTCAGACAAAAACGCCACCCAGGGGGCAAACACGTAGGCGATCACAAACGCCATTAAAAATGGTACCAGCGCGCTCTTCAAGGCCACCAGCACTGCCGAACAGGTGGCGCCCACCAGCAGCCACAGCACCCAGGTCAAGGGGGTTTCCCAAGGGGCCTGTCCGGTGGGCAGGCCCGTAGGCGGCGGGTCAACAGGCATCACCGAATCTCTCCTTGCCGGGACTTAAAATGGGGGTGCAGCGGTGCATCGTCCGATGACGATGACCGCGCTACCATACCCCAATGGCGGAGGCCAATATAGAGGTAGTGGCTGGCGGACAGCCCGGTGAACCCCACCATCAGCCACAGCAGCCATCCCCACGGGGTCTGGTCACCGCCTGCGGCACGCTGCAACAGCACCCCGGCAATGAACCCCAACTGCACTACTGTGGTGAGTTTTCCCAGCCTGGAAGGCGGCAATGACTGGAGCATGGACCGCCAGCGCAAACTGGCCGCACCGATCAGCAGCAAGATGTCGCGACCCACTACCAGCCCGGTCACTCCGACAGGCACCAGTTGCAACAGGGTGAGACACACCATGGTGGTGCCGATCAGCAGTTTGTCAGCGAGTGGGTCAAGCAGTTGCCCCAGCGCGGTTTGCTGGTGCCAGCGCCTGGCGATGCAGCCGTCCAGCCAGTCGGTGGTTGCGGCCACCGCCAGTACCAGCAGCGCCAGTTCCAGCGAACCATGCAACAGCAGCCAGATCAGCCACGGCACCAGCGCGATGCGTGAGACTGTGATCAGGTTGGGGAGGTTCAAGGGCACAGCAGCGCAAGCCTTTCTCCGTAGGTTGGGCACAACAACAGTCGTTGCCGGTACCCAAAAGCGTCCACCTGCCCCCATCATACCGTTCTTTGGTGTGGTTGCCACCGCCCGGATTGCGGATCGTCACCAGCCCAGCAGAATGTAACGGCTGCCGGAGAAACATGGAAGGTCGAGAAAAATACGGAATTCCTCCCCGACAGTCTCCGCCAGCCCCCCTGCATGGCCACCTGAAAAAGCCGCTCAAAACCGGCCGCTGATGAGTATCGATGAGGGTTTCCGCCCAGCATCCACATGATCTGTGGATAACCTGTGTGGTTTAGGAGTAAATAGGAACGGGTTTTCCCATCTATCGCGGGAATGACCGCATTGACTAATTGTTAATCAATTATATTTAATCATATAAAACAGTTATTTATGACGAGGCGACGAATTATTGCGGAGTTATGAACCTGTTTTTGTATTGACAGACAAGTTATCCACAGGTTTTTCACAATTTCCGCCGTGAATACACATATCCGGTCGGCAATCAAGTGCTTTTGGCGCAGTATTTGCGAGGTGTCCGGGAAAGCATCATTTGTGTCGCTGGATCACAGATTTACCTTTACAATGCGCCGGTCGCCGGGGAGCTGTTTTGGCCCCCTGTTACCCCGGTTGGCAGGGGCAATCCGTGTGGGAGATTTTTGTGGTGGATACGGGTAGCACAGATCGACGGGTGGTATGGCATCCGTTCACCCAGATGGCCGATTGGCAGCGACAGGCACCGCTGGTGATCACCCATGGGCGTGGCTGTCAGCTATTTGATGAATCCGGGCGGGGGTATCTGGATGGGTCATCCTCCATCTGGGTCAACCTGCACGGTCATCAGAAAGCGCCCATCGATCGTGCTATTCGCAAGCAGTTGCGCAAGGTCGCCCACACCACCTTTTTAGGGCAGACCAATCCGGTTGCCGTTGAGCTGGCAGAACGGCTGGTGGCGCTCACTCCGGACCGTTTGACCCGTGTATTTTATTCAGATGACGGCTCTACTGCAGTAGAGGTGGCACTGAAGATGGCCTTTCAGTACTGGCAGCAGCGACGGCCCGATCCGCGCCCCGACAAGGTGCGCTTTTTGCGCTATGACAACGCCTATCACGGGGATACAGTGGGGGCTGTGAGCGTGGGAGGGGTGGACCGCTTCCACGCAGCGTATCGACCATTGTTATTCGAGTCCGACGAGATTCCCTTTCCCCACTGTCACCGTTGCCCGGTGGGCAAACAGCAACCCACCTGCGGGCTGGCCTGTCTGGAGCCGGTAGAACAGGCCCTCCAGACCGGAGCAGACCGGACTGCCGGGCTGGTGGTGGAGC
>JALWRU010000456.1 GCA_026994095.1 Nitrospira sp.
GTGGTGGTGCCATGCACGCCGTCGGACACGCCTTGACGCGGCTGGTGTACGGCTTTGACGAAAACCATCTCTACCTGCGGCTCGACCCTGATCCAGAGGATGCGGCCGGGTTGTTCAGCGGGCAGGGCGGTACGGTGCTGGTGTCGTTTTTAGCCCCGGCGGTCTATCAGTTTCGGCTGTCTGGCGGGGTCGATTGCGAGGTTGAGTTACAGCGCGCTGATGGTGACGATCAGTGGGTGGGGCGGCCGTTCTCCGGTCAGGCAGCCACCGGCGAGGTGATTGAGTTGGCCATTCCCTATATGGATCTGGGCTGGGTGGCCGGGGATGAAGTGCATCTGTTTGTGCGGGTATTCAAGGATGATCAGGCGGTGGAGCGGTGGCCCGCACAGGGATATTTGGCGGTAACGGTACCGGATGCGGACTATCAGGCCCGACAGTGGGTCGTATAGCCAGCGGCTGGTCTGTCGGCGGTGCCCAAGACCCTACCGGTTTGATTGCCAGGCGATAGCGCGCTGCCGCCAAGGTAGGCTAAGCTATGCGCCGCGAAGGGCGCCTTGGGTGCGCAAAAAGGGAGGGTGGTCTGAGGGGTGGGCCATGGAAGCCAGTGGGAACGGGAATGAACGGCATGGATGACGGGTTCTATACAGCAAGGCAGGTAGGTGTCAGCGCACCTGCGGGTCTGCCCCCGTATCCGGCACAACGGATGATCCGGGTGGCTCCTGCGAGGTTGAGGACTCCGTGAGTCTGGGGGATCGCGAAGAGGAATTTGACCAGGTTGCACTGGTTCATCTGGATGCCCTGTACCGTACCGCTCACCGGCTCACCGGCTCACCGGAAGAGGCCCAGGATCTGGTTCAGGAGACCTACCTGCGCGCGTTTCGCTTCTTCCACCAGTTTAAGGAAGGCACCAATTGCCGCGCATGGCTCTACAAGATTCTTCGAAATACCTTCGTCAACCGATACGAAAAGAAGAAACGCGACCTGGCATCGGTCGATCTGGAAGATGTGGCCCCGTTTGTGGGACAGGTGGACGAAGAGATTGGCTATTCTGCCGATACCTACGACGAAATGCTGGGCCGATTGCTGGACGACGACGTCAAGCAGGCGTTGATGGACCTGCCGGAACCGTACCGCATCGTGGTGATTCTGGCCGATCTGGAGTCCATGGCCTACAAGGAGATTGCTGAAGTTGTGGAGATTCCCATCGGTACCGTAATGAGTCGGCTGTTTCGAGGGCGCAAGGCCCTGCGTGCGCAGTTGGCTGAAGCGGCCAGCCGCTATGGTCTTCACCGGGAAATGGAGCAGTAGCGCACGCCGTGGCCCATTTGCATTGTCAGGAAGCCGAACTCCTCATCACCGCGTTAGTGGATGGTGAACTGGACCTGTCGGAGATGGAGCGCATCCAGGGCCATCTGGAGATGTGCGAGGACTGTGCCGCCCGCAGGGACATGGAAACCCGGCTCAAATCGTTTTTGAAAGAGCGTATCTTTTGCGGCGGCCCGCCAGACGGACTCAGGGAGCGGATTCGCGCCACCCTGACTCGTATGGATGAGGCCGACCCCTGTGAACCCAACCCGCTGGATGACCCGGCCCGTATGCAAGGGGTGCCCCCTGAAGCTGCGCCAACGTCCGTACCTGTCGATACTGCACCCGCTGCGCCCGCCACAGCGGCCCCCAAACGGTGGGTAGGGCCGCTGGTGTTTGTGGTGGTATTGCTGGCCACCATGTTTGGCATGATGCTGATGATGGAGGGTGGTAGTGGTGGCAGTATGCCCGCAGGGCACTCGCCGCTTACCAGTGAGTTGGTAGCCCTGCACCGGGCGGCGGTGGGGGGGGGCATCTTGCAGATGCGCTCCACCGACCCTGCTGCGATCAGCGCATGGCTGGGGCAACAGACCGGACAGTCCGGATCATTGCCCGACCTGTCAGGTCAGGGGCTGGTGCCCGCTGGCGCACGGGTGGTGCAGATGGAGGGCGAGGCCTGTGGCATGGTGCTCTACCGGGATGAATCCCCCATCGGACAGCCGGTGGTGTTGCTGAAAATCCCGCCCACTGTACAACTCGCTGACGATCACAAGGATACGGGTGCGACCACCACCGAACGGGTGTTGGGGGTCGGCATCTCCTATCTGCACAGAGACGACATGATGTGGGTAGCCACCTCCGAGCGCGATCTGCCCGCAATGACCCGGTTGGCCAAGGTGCTGGACGGCAGCTAATCGCCCAGTACCCGATCTGTGTCTGACAGATGCCCACTGATTGGGTAGAATGCAGTACACCGGTCTTGGCAATATGTCGATCGGCAGAGATTGCCACATTATCTTGACGCGCATTGTAACCATCCATCCCGCTACGCCACAGCCCCGTGCGTTGCAACAGGTCGCTCAGGTGATTGAGCGCGGCGGTGTGGTGGCCTATCCCACCGATACCACCTACGGCATCGGTTGCGATATCCGCAACCCCAAGGCCATCGAGCGGATCTACCGGCTGAAGAATAAAAACAAAAAAGACACCCTGTCGTTTGTCTGTGCCGACCTGAGCCATCTGGCCGACTACGCGGTGGTATCCAACACCGGTTTTCGACTGATGAAGCGGCTGTTACCTGGCCCCTATACGTTTGTATTAAAGGCCACTAAACTGCCACCACGGGTGTTGCAGACCCGCCAGAAAACGGTGGGTATCCGGGTGCCGGACCATGCGGTGCCACGGGCGTTGGTCGATCTGTTGGGCCACCCGATAGTGAGCACTACCGCCAATATTTCTGGCGAGATGGCTATCGCCGATCCCCATGAGATCGCCGAGCGGCTGGGCCACGATCTGGATCTGGTGATTGATGTGGGACCGATTGTCGGCGAGCTCTCCACGGTGGTTGAAATCGCCGATGACGGGGTCACCATTTTACGTGAAGGCAAAGGAGTGCAGGCGTTTTCAGATGACTTACGGTAAAGCATATCTGGCCGCTGCCCTGTGGCTGGCCCTGTGTAGCCTGACCACCGCCCAACTGGCGTGGGCTGAGACCATGACCGCCCGCACGGTGGTGGTGATGGAGGCCCATTCAGGTCAGGTGGTCGAGAACCTGCACGGTGAGGAGCCGGTGGGCCCTGCCAGTCTGGCCAAAATGATGACCCTGTACCTGATCTTTACTGCGGTCAAGGACGGGCAGGCGAGTTGGGACGACAAGGTGTTGATCAGCAAGCGGGCCTGGAAGATGGGCGGCTCCAAGATGTTTATCAAGGCCGGGGACCGGATTACGCTCGATCGGCTGGCCCACGGCATCGGCATTGTGTCGGGCAACGACGCCTGTATTGCGGTGGCCGAGTATTTGAGCGGTAGCGAAGACGGCTTTGTGCAGTGGATGAACGAGATGGCTGGCAAGTTGGGGCTGGAGCGCACACATTTTGGCAGCGCCACCGGCCTGCCCGCTCCCAGGCAGATCACCGACGGGCACGACATGGTAGTGCTGGCACGGGCATTGTTGGCCGACTTCCCGCAGGTGCTGGAGATCCTCTCCACCCGTAGCTTTACCAACGAAGGCATCACCCAGAGAAACCGCAACGGCCTGTTGTGGATGGACATTGGCGTGGACGGTATGAAGACCGGCCATACCGAGGCCTCCGGGTATCATCTGGTGGCTACTGCCCAAAAAGGCAATCAGCGGTTTATTGCCGGAGTGATGGGGGCCGGTTCTGCCAAGGCGCGAGAGGCCATTGCCCAGCGTTATTTGATGACTGCGTTTCGCAAGTATGAGACCGTATCTCCGGTAGTTACCACCGAGTCGCCTGGTGAGGCGCGGGTGTGGAAGGGGGCGGTCGAGCAGGTGGCGGTCTATCCGGCTGAGGAGGTTTTCCTGACGGTCCCTCGCGGCCAGAAGGAGGACATTACCGTGACCCTGCAACTGGCGGAGTTGGTGGCCCCGGTCACCGTGGGGCAGACGGCGGGCAGTTTACAGGTCTATCTGGCAGGCAAGCAGGTACGACAGGTGGCGTTGCTGACCGGGGCCGAGGTTGCCGAGGGCACCCTGTGGCAGCGATTATGGGATAGCGTCGTGATGTCGGGCCGGGATCTGATGGATTCGATGTTCTAGGGTCGGGCGGGGGTCGATGGCGCTTTTCAGGATGTGAACGACAAGGACGAGGTATCGGTATGGAAACCCGGTTTGTACAGGACGGTGACGTGGTGATTGTGGCCGCTGCGCGCACCCCCATGGGCAGTTTTCAAGGGGAGTTGCGCCGTTTAAATGCGCCCCGGCTGGGTTCTATTGCAATCGCTTCGGTGCTAAGTCGCACCGGCCTTGCCCCGGCGCTGGTGGATGAGGTCTACATGGGCCACGTGCTGTCTGCCGGCTGCCGACAGGCACCGGCCCGACAGGCCGCCCACCGGGCGGGTCTGCCCGATCATGTGGGGGCCACCGCCATCAACAAGGTGTGCGGTTCAGGCATGAAGTCGGTGATGCTGGCGGCCATGACCGTGGCGGCAGACCCGGACCAGATTCTGATCGCCGGAGGCATGGAGTCCATGTCCCGCGCCCCCCATCTGTTGCCTGAAATGCGGGCGGGCCTGCGGTTGGGTGCGGGCTCGGTGGTCGATTCACTGGTCTATGACGGGCTGACCGATGCCTACAACGAGTCCCACATGGGCACCTGCGCCGAACGCACTGCCGACAGGTATGAATTTACCCGTGAGCAGATGGACGACTTTGCCCGAAGTAGTTATGAGCGGGCAATATCGGCCCAGGACAAGGGGTTTTTTAGCGACGAAATAATCCCGGTGTCGGTGGGTAATTCGTCGTTGATACAGGACGAAGAGCCGCTCCGGTACCAGCCCGAGAAGATGGCGCGGCTGGCCCCGGCCTTTACCCGTGACGGACGGGTGACCGCCGCCAACAGTTCATCTATCAACGATGGCGCGGCGGCCATGATGGTCATGTCCGGTCGGTCCGCCACCGCTCACAGCCTGGAGCCGATGGCGCGGGTGGTGGCCAGCGCCAGTGCCGCCCATGCGCCGGAGTGGTTTACAACGGTGACGCCAGTGGTGATCGACAAACTGGTGAAACAGGCCTCCCTGTCGCTGTCGGATATCGACCTGTTCGAGATCAACGAAGCCTTTGCGGTGGTACCGATGGTGGCCAACCGGGAGTTGAGTATCGATCTGGACCGGGTCAACATCCACGGCGGTGCGGTGGCATTGGGCCATCCGATTGGTGCCAGCGGCGCTCGCATTGTGGTAACCCTGCTGCATGCCCTGCAACGTACCGGTGGCCGTTACGGGATCGCCAGTATCTGCATCGGTGGTGGCGAGGCGGTGGCGATCCTGGTAGAAAACCTGTCGCGCTAGCCCGCAGGGCTAAGGCGGACGGCGATTGTGGTATAGTTCGGACGATTTATTGTGCCTGTTGCGACCTGCGGCAGGTTGCCCAACCGGGATGTGAGGATTGATTTGGTACTGGTGGAGTTTTCCATGACCCCGCTTGGCAAGGGCGAGAGTGTCAGCGAATATGTGGCGCGCTCCCTGGACATTATCGATCAAAGCGGACTGGCCTACCGGCTGACCCCTATGGGTACGGTGCTGGAGGGGGAGTGGGATCAGGTATTTGATGTGATCCGCGCCTGTGCCGACCGTATGAAACAGGACTGTCCGCGCATCACTACGTCAATCAAAGTGGACTATCGTGAAGGCGCCAGTGGCCGCTTGACCTCCAAGATGGCGGCGGTAGAGCGGCGACTTGGGCGCAGTCTGCAAAGCTAGTTTTTTTGGGGGGGAAGCCCGGTGGCTGCCCCGTTGTTCACTTCGCCATTGTTTCATTTGTCAAATCAACACATTGTTGAATCATTACCCACTCACTAGGTAAGGGAACGTAACTACCGATGGATATCAAGACCATTGCCGATCAGGCCGTATACTCCGACGAAAAAATGAAAAAGGTCGCGCTGTTCTCCACCGAGCGAGTGGCCAGCGATCTCTACTGTCTGGAGCCGGGCCAGAAGCAGAAGGTCCACGCCCACGGTGGTGAAGACAAGATTTACTGCGTGCTGGATGGTGCGGGTACCGTGGTCATTGGCGACGAAGAGAAGGCCATTTCTGCTGGCCAGATCGTGATCGCGCCAGCGGGCGTTCCCCACGGGCTGGTGAACGGCGAAAGTCGTATGCAGGTGCTGGTATTCATGGCCCCCAACGCCCATTTTGAGGGCGGTCATGGCCACGGTCACGACCACGGCCACAAACACGGCCCGGACTGCAACCACTAGGGATTGTACCTCTGATGGCAGCATTACGATGGACCGACGAAGCGACCCAGGAGATGGCCAAGGTACCATTTTTTGTGCGGGGAATCGCCAAACGTGCGGTGGTGCGGTATGCGGAAGAGCACGGCTTGACCGAGATCGATCTGGAAGCGGTCAACGCCGTGCGCGCCGCCCGCAAACACAAGTCGTGACGAGGATGGCAGGCCATCTCCCATGAGCGATGCTGCTGATACGGATGGGGGCGCACTTGCCGGTGGACCCAACACCGTCATCTGCCCCGGTTGCAGTGCGGTGTATGACCAACGCTACCTGACCGAGTGCTGTCGGTATGAAGCGGGCCAGGGCTATCGGTGCCCGGCCTGCAATCACTTTTTGGAACAGGAACAGACACCGTGACCGTGGCCAGTGCAACACTGCAAGAGTTGGTTCAACAGGTGGTGGAAGCCGCCCGTCGTGAGGGGGCCACCGCCGCCGACGTGATCGCCATGGAGGCCGACGCCTTCTCGGTACAGGTTCGCATGGGCGAGGTGGAGACCACCACCGGCGCCCGCGACAAGGGCATCGGCTTGCGGGTGTTTCATGGCCAGCGCTCAGCGTCGGCCTCCACCTCCGATTTTTCAGCAGCGGGCATTGAGCGGCTGGTTGCCGATACCTGTGTGCTGGCCAAATTGACCGAAGAAGACCCCTTTGCAGGGCTGCCGGACGACCCCACCCCCCCTTCCGGGCTGGACCTGGACCTGTGGGACGGGGGCACCCGCTTGTCAGTCGATGAGCGGGTGGCCATGGCCAAACAGGCCGAGGCGGTTGCCATGCAGGCCGACCCGCGCATCGTCAACAGCGAGGGTGGGGCGTTTGATACCGCTGAGACGGAGGTGGCCTACGCCAATAGCAACGGCTTTGCCGGGGCCTACCGCACCAGTTCTTACGGCATCAGTGCCATGCCGGTCGCCAGCGAACATGACAACATGCAGCGCGACTACTGGTACTCCAGCGCGCGCCATCTGGCCGACATGGAGTCGCCTGAGGCCGTCGGTGCCGAGGCCGCCCGGCGGGTATTGCGGCGACTGGGGGCGCGCAAGGTCGATACCTGTGAGGTGCCGGTGGTGTTTGACCCCAACATGAGCGCCAGTCTGCTGGGCCATCTGGCCTCGGCGGTGTCCGGTTCGGCGGTCTTTAAAGGGGTGTCGTTTTTAGGGGAGCACCTGAATCAATCGATCATGCCCGACGGTATTACCGTGGTGGATGATGCCAGCCTTGCCCGGGGGCTGGGGTCGCGCCCGTTTGACGGTGAAGGGATGGCCTCTGGTCGCCTGCCAGTGGTAGAGAACGGCACCTTGACAACGTTTTTGCTGGATAGTTACTCCGGCCGCAAGCTGAAGATGGCCAGCACCGGCAGCGCCTCACGCGGCCTGTCCGGCTCGCCGTCACCCTCCACCAGCAACTTTTATATGCTGGCGGGTAAGCACAGTGTGGCCGACATCATCGGCTCGGTGGAGCGCGGTCTGCTGGTGACTGAACTGATCGGTTTCGGGGTCAACGGAGTGACCGGAGACTATTCGCGCGGAGCCGCCGGGGTGTGGATCGAGAATGGTGAACTGTCCTTCCCGGTGGAGGAGATCACCATCTCCGGCAACCTGTTGGAAATGTTCCAGAATATCGAGATGGTCGGTGACGACCTTCACTTCCGCAGTCGGGTGACTGCGCCGACCCTGAAGATTTCTTCCATGACCCTAGCGGGGAACTAGTGCATCACACCCGCGTGTGATCACTTGCCCCGGCGGCGCCAGGATGGCCATGCCCTATGCTCCAGGTTGACGGACTAACCAAACGATACGGACGTATCACTGCGCTTGAGGACGTCTCCTTCACCATTACTGAAGGGGAGGTGGTCGGCCTGCTGGGTGAAAACGGCGCAGGCAAAAGCACTACCCTGGGGCTATTGTCAGGGGCGTTAAGCCCCACCTCAGGGCGGGTGACCATTGGTGGGCGCGACCTGTTCGACGACCCGATCCACACCAAACGAAAAGTCGGCTACCTGCCCGAGCGACTGCCGCTGGATGAGCAGATGCGGGTGGGGAGTTATCTTGATTATGTGGGCCGCTTGCAGGGTCTTAACCGGCGCGAGCGTTCCATTGCCATGATGCGGGTGGTAGTCTCCTGCGGGCTGGACGCAGTGGTCAATCGCAGCATCGCGGTACTGTCTCGCGGTGGCCGTATGCGGGTGGGGTTGGCGCAGGCGTTGATCCACAATCCGGAGATTGTCTTGCTGGACGAGCCCACCGCCGGGCTGGACCCGCAGCAGGTATTGCATATCCGGCGTTTGATTCTGTCCCTGTCGGGCCACCATACGGTGGTGTTCAGCAGCCACAACCTGGTGGAGGTATCCGAGTGTTGCAGCCGGGTACTGCTCATCAAGGAGGGGCACCTGATGAAGGAGGACCTGTTGGCCGACCTGCAAGCCCGTAGCGGAGAGGGGGTCACCCTGCTGGTACGGTTTTCACGGCCAGTAGACGGGTTCGACGAACATATTCGCTCCATGGACGGGGTGCGTAGGGTGGTCCCCGCCCATTCCGGCGGTGCCGGGGCGGTGGAGGTGACCATCGATGCGGATCAGGGCGAGCGCGAACAGTTTTTAGAGCGGCTGGTATTTCAAGGGTGGGGGCTGTGTGAAGTGCGCGAGACCACCGAAAGCCTGTCGGTGGCCATGATGCAGGACATGGACCTGGACGACGAGTTGCCCGGATCGGCCGGTTTTACTCCCCGGGTCGCACCGGCGGATGGGTTCACACCGATGGATGCGCAGCCGCAGACGAGCGAAGGGGAGGCCTCGCATGCCGCCGACGTGGTGCCGTCCTACGAAGATGATCCGCCACATGAATCGGACCTGATCGCCGGTGAACCGGCTGAACTGGAAGCCCGGGTGGAGCGCGACTCATGATCGCTTTGTGGGGGATTTATTTGCGCGAGCTGGGTCGCCTGTTGAGTGGCAGTGCGACCACGGTGGCGCTGCCACTGGCGCTGGCGGCGTTGACCTGGCAGCAATTTTTGGGGCCGAACGCCACCGGTCAGGTACAACTCGATACCGGCCTGCAAACCAGTGCCGGGTTGTTGGCGGTGCTGGCGGTCTGGTGCGCCTCTCCGGCCCTGGCCTGGGAGCGGATGCAGGGGACTGCCAACCTGTGGGCTACCTGTCCGGTGCGGCCGATGGCCGTGGTGCTGGGCAAGTTTTTGGCAGAGATGACCTATCTGATTCTGGCGGCGACGGTGCTGCTGGCGCCGTTGTTATGGCTCGATCTGGAGGCCGGGACGGTGGTCTGGAGCCGCTGGGGCGCTGGCGCGTCCGGGCTATTGCTGGTGATGGCAGCGCTGACGGCGGTTACCTTGCTGGCATCGTCCCTGGTGACCCATTTCTCGACCGCGTTTCTGGCCGGGGTATCCGTCATGGCCGGGTGGTTGTGGGGTGGTCCAGTGCTGGAGCAGGTGGCAGTGGCTTTTGGTCGATTGCTGCCGCAGCCGTTGGGCATACAGGTTGAAAATCTAGGCCACTGGTTGGCGGGCTGGAACGGCCAGTCCTGGCTGTCGTCCCTGTATGTGGGGTGGGTCGATTTGCAACAGATTGCACTGTTACTGGCGGTGACCGCATGGATGCTGGTGGCCACCCACCGCATGATCGTCTCTGAACGGTGGCGCGGATGAACATGGGCATGCGACGTCTGCTCGGCTCAGGTCGTACCGCGCTGATCCTGGTCTTTTGGGGGGCGGTACTGGTGTGGGGGGTGATATTGACCGGCCAGTACGGGCTGGTTAAAGACCTGTCGGGTCGTGATCTGCCTGCCGTGCGCGCGCTGGTGGCCGAGTTGGCCCCGGATACCCGTGTCACCATGGTTGGCCCGTCCCCGTTATTGCCGTTGCTGGCACCGCTGGCGCGGGAGTCCGATCGATTGGTATTGAAGCAGGTGGCCCCGAATATGATGTCCCTGTCTGCGGAGGGCTTGCCCGCGGGCATCCGCATGGGCGATGTGCAGGTTCGTTCTGGCGAATCGTGGGTGGTCCTGCAGCAGCCCGACCTGGATGACCTGACCGGTGCGTTGACGCTGGTGGCATCACCACAACTGGGCCCCAGACCCGGTCAAAAAGCCCCGCTGCGGGACGATCGAGACGCCTATCAGGTGCCGTTAGAGGCGGGGCACTCCTTACCGCGAGACCAGCGAGATACCGGCTTTATCTGGATGATGGCCGGAGTGCTGCTGCCGCTTGGTCTATGGGCGGCTGGTGGCTGGTGGCGTGTGGTTCGGCAGGGGCGATGATGATACGAATCTCCTATTGGACCGCGATCCTGTTGCTGGCTTTGCCACTGGTGCAGGCACAGGCGGGGGTGGCCCTGTTCACCCCCCCCACCGAGCCAGAGCCGCTACAGATTCGCGATGGACAGCAGCACATAACACTCTCCTTTGAGAAGGGGCGCTGGTGGATCACCGGGGCCGACCTGCGCCGCCATATCGCCGATCGGGTGGCGGTTGAGCAACTCTTTGAACGCCTTGCCACGCTGAAGGCAGAGCGTTCTGTAGGCCGCTACGGGCAGGTGCCCGATGACGCCTTTGCCGCCCCGGTGACGGTGGTATGGGGTGATCAACAGATTCAGATTGGTGGGCCCAGCCGGATTCCCGGCCTGCGCTACGGCCATCTGACGGACGGTTCCCTGCATTTGCTAGGGCCGCTGGATCTGCCCAGGTCCATTGACGGGCTGGTGGACCGACGACTGTTCCCGCAGGGGATCGGTATGGTCACCGAGGTCAATATCAGTGGGCCCAGGCATCTGCTGCATGCCAGCCGCAAGGAAGGCAGTTGGCGACTGACCGCGCCGCAGGCATCACGCATGGAGCCACAGGTGGTCGATGACTGGCTGGCGCAACTCCTCACGTTGCAAGGCGACCCGGTACCGGAGGCCATTCGGGAGGAGCAGATGGCGGTACAGTTGATCCGCGCTGACGGCCCACTCATTGAGATGGCGTTTCTCGACGATAACGTGGTGGCGCTGGCCGGGGAGACCTTTCAGATCGACACGCCCCAGCCGACATTGCCGCGCTATTTCGACTGGATGGAGAAGCAGATTGTCGATATCGCTCCGGGCGACATTACCGGTATTCAGGTCCAGCACGAAGATACTACCCGTGTATTTCAGCGCAACGAGCGGCGTCAGTGGATCGACCGGATATCCGGGTTGCGCTACCGCACGTGGACCACACGACTGTTTGAACTGCTGGCACCGTTGACCGCAACCGGCTTGCTGGACGAGGTTCCTGAAAATTTGGGGCCAGCGGACCTGGA
>JALWRU010000457.1 GCA_026994095.1 Nitrospira sp.
TGTCGAAGGGGCGGCCGTCCGCGGTCAGGTCCGGGAGGGTGTGGTTGCCGTTGGGGCCGTTCTTGTTGTCGATATCGATGACCAGCAGGGCCTGACCGTCGGCGCCGAACTTGCCGGTGTAGATGCCAATATTGGCGTTGGGTCGGGGTTCCCACAGCGCCTGAATCGCCTCGGGGTCGGTGGTGGCCACCTCCTGCCACCTCTTAATTGCCGGTGTCTTTTCCCCGGGCTTGCAGGGAAAGACATAAAAACCCATTTCCGCCAATGCCAGCGCATGTTCGACTTTATTCATGTGTCTCCTTCTCGATCATGCGCGTCAGATACCAGCGGGCCTTTTGCAGGTCTGCAATCCTGTCGTCCTTCTTGCCGGCACGGAGCACGTACTTGACGACGTTGCCCAAATGAAAGCCGAGTTCGAACTCTTCAATCACGTCGATGGTTTCGATGCCGCCGGGCGACTGGTAGTGAGGTGGCTGGTTGATCAGGTCCCGGGTCATTTGCGGTACCGCTCCCCTTGCCACCCCTCGGCGGCGATGGGGCAGCCTTCGGCCCACTGCGGCACGGCGGTCATCAATCCCAGCAGTTCATCCAGCGACCGCTCACCCACCGGTTCTTCACACAGGATTTCATCGTGCACATGCAGCACTGGGTGAAAGCCCGCGTCGGTGACCCGGATCAACGCCTCGGCCAGCAGATCCCGGGCGACCGCCTGGGTCACGTTCTCCGCCAGCTTGCCGCCGTAGGTATCGATAGACTCCCAAGCGTTGGTCTTCTGGTTGATGCCCAGGTAGCGCAGCCCGAGCCGCGTACCGCCCCACGGCATCTCACGCTCCTCAATACTCGGATAGGGAAAACAGAGCGTGCGGCCGGACGGCAATAAACACCAGAGGAAGGATCCCGAGGCCCGAAAGGTGATGGGGCCGACCTGGGTTTTCTCTCCATAAAACCGCACCGCATCCATGGACGCCGATTCCAGCGCACTCCAGAAGTCGACAATGGCTGCGTTGGCGTCCCGCCACCCCTGCTTGATGTCCTCCGCCTTTTCCTCACTGATCTCCACCCCGTAGGCCCGGGCCATGGCAGCAAAGGCCACCTTTCCACCCTGATACCCGAGGGCCAGGGTGGCCACCTTGCCGATGAAACGATCGGCACCATCAATCTTCGAGGCGGTGTGCAGGTAGATGTCTTCGCCACGCTCGAACACCTCCAATATGTCCTGTTGTCCCGCCAGCCACGCCAGCACCCGCGCTTCGATGGCGGAAAAGTCGCCACAGATGAATTCATTACCCGACTTCGCCCGGATCATGGCCCTCAGGCAGGTGGCGAGCACCGAGCGGGTCGGCCCATAGATGGTTTCCAGGTAGCGGACCTTTTCCTCTTGTGGCTCTGGACCCGCCAGCCGTTCGAGGATGGTTTCGATCTCGTTCTGGGTGTAGTCAGGGCGTGGCAGGTTGTGGGGCTGGATGCGCATACCGGCCCAACGGCCCGTACCCGCTCCGTGGTAGAGCAACAGCCCCCGAATTCGGCCATCGCTGCATGCAGATATCTGCATGGCTCCCAGCTTGGCCAGGGACGATTTCGCCGCCTCCTGGCGTAGGGTCAGGGCGTGACGAATGGTCTCCGGCAAGGCCCCGTTCAGCAGCTCGGAGACCGTGGCCGCATCAACGCTGTCGGTGGCCACCCCGTTGCCATTCACCCACTCCGACAACCGCCCCGAGTTGGAACAGGCAGGCACCGTCTGGCCGGTGACCCGACGCATCTGTTTGTCGAGCCCCACCAGGGCGGTGTCCGCCACCTCTTCAACCACCTGAATCAAGAGGGTGTCCACTGGCAGGCCACGCTCGTTGATCTCAAAATCCAGCAGCCACAGGGTGCGCTCTGCCGCCGAGAGCGGAATCAGCCGTTTGGCCAGATCCCGTTCGACCGCCACATCCTGTTTGCAGTACGCCCCCAGCCGCTTATGGCGATCGGCGTCATCCCACCAGATCACCGTGCCATCTGCATCAACCCGCCGGGGTCGGCACATTTGCAACATCAGGCGACGGCCTTCCATGTCCTTGCCGGTATCGAGGCTCACCGCGGCGGCCGCACGAGCCAGATCCCCGGGTAACGCCATCGCCCGGGCCATCGCAGCCGTGCAGTGGCACTGTCCAGGATCCAGCACCGGCCAGCCGTGGCGGGAGGCCATGACCCGGTTCCAGATGGCGATCTCAAACCCCACGTTGTGGCCGTAGACCTTGCCGCCGCTGCTGACATGATTCGCTACGCGCTCCGGTAGCGCCTGGCCCATCTCCCACAGGTGCACATCCTCCTCACCAAAGGCGAAGGCCATACACCAAACGTCCGTGGAAGGGTGCTCCGCATAGGCATGCATCCCCGCCTTCCTCAGGTCGATGGTGGAGCGGGTCTCGAAGTCGATACTCAACTCCATCACGCCACGCCTGCCAGCGCGCGGGTGGGCTTGTCCTCAAATATGCGGATGCCCGGAGCAAACCGGTCCAGTACTCGCCGGATGTTCTGTTTCGCCTGATCCGGATCGACCCCGGCCAGGTCGCATACCTCCCGAAAGTCGTCAGATCCGGCAGTCAGCCACGCCCATGCCTTGCGTTTCTCATGGCGTGCCGCCCTGGAGGGGCCACACTTGGCGTGACGAAGTTTCCAGTGCCCGGCGTGGGATTCAGACGCCCCATAGGTCGCGTCCTTCAGTGCCTGCATGATCACGTAGGCAAATACGTTGCGTACACGTTGGCCCTGGGTTTCCGAATCCTGCCCGGGATCGGTGGCCGCCAGGCCCTCCCCCGGGCCTGGCGGCACTTTCCTCTCTACTGTGAGTCCCATCACTCGAAGATCGATCCGGCGCCTGCGCCCTGCAACGCTGCCGCCTGCTCCGGCGGTGCAAAATCCTCCAGCGCCGACTTGCCGCCGTCGAGGCGCTTGTCGTCCCGCACCTTCATGAGGTTGTTGAGGTAAAAGGTCACGCCCTTCGAGCCGTTGCTGTCGTAGGCCGAGGCGGTCACCGTAGCCCGGGCCCAGCAGCCAGCGTAGAACTCATCCGTACTGGTGATTTCCTGGTAATTCTCATCGATCAGGCCAGGTCGCCGGTTGCTGCGGGTGTTGATGTAGATGGCGCCGGCTTCGTAGCCGTCATAGTCCTTGTTGGCCTGGTCGTGGAACGGGGTCTTCAGGCCTGGGGGCATACCCTCTGGCCACCGCTCTTTGGCCACCTTTTCCGCCGCCTGTTTGAGGATGGAAATGTCGGCCCCTTTGGGGAATAGCATCACCAATCCGTACTTGTCCTGATTGCCGAAATCCTGGGGTGTGAATACCGCTGGGAACGATACGCGGAACTCGGGTGTCTTGATTCTCATGGTCATCTCTCCTTGGGGTTGTGTTTAGGGTTGGAAGTCGAGCAACGCAGGCACTACCGCGGCCCTGCGGTCGGATTCATGAGCCAGGGTGGTGCCGGTGCTCTCTTTGACAAAAAGGTCGGACATGACCTTCTTTTCGCGGCCGAGCAATTTGTCGACCCTGGCGGGTGAGAGGAGCTTGCGCTCGTAAATCTCCGCATCCTCCAGGCCGTGGTCGTGCAGCCGACTCACCACCGCATCTTCATCGATCCAGCGGCGGGTGGCCCGTTTCTCCACGATCTTCCAGCCGACCGGTGGGTCACCGGCAATGGCTCTTGAGTAGGCGTGATCCCGAACCCGTTTCATCCAGCCGTCCACCATACGGATGCGCGTTAGCAAGTCACCCAGTTCCACCGCGGTCAGGTCGGACGGCTCCGGCGGACAGATGCCACCTTCGTCGGCCCCGAGCACGGACAGGGATTCTTCCCGCCGTTGTGGGCAGCGATGCATGGCTGGACAGTAGGTACAGTGATCTCCAGTGAGCAGCAGGGCATCCGGCTCCTCGGTCCGTTTGGCCGCGGCCACCAGGTCGGCCGACCACTCCAGTAGCCGAAGCGGGTTGATGGACCATCGGCGTACCGGACCGTCCGGGTGCGGACAGCGCGGTTGCACGATGACCAACTCCACCTCCGCCAGCGGCATTTGCTCACTGCGGACGGCTGCGCCCAGAGCGTAGTACATGAGCTGGGGATTCCATCGGACATCTACCGAAACGTTGGCGCCGTGTTTGTAATCGTAGACCCGCAGCACCAGGGTGCTGGGGTCGTAGATGCAGGCGTCATTGGTGCCGAACATGCCCGGGTGGAAACGGTCCAGGTTGAAGGTTTGCTCCACCTGCAACTGGGCGCCGTCGCTCAGGTCTTCCCGCACTGTGTCCAGGTAGCGTTGCACCGCATCGGCCATGTCCCGATCCACCAGGAACGTGCGATCCTCAACGACCACCTCTTTGCCCAGCCAGGTGGATGCGTCGACATGCTCTTTCAAACACGCCTCTGCCACCGTGTGCGCCGCCGTGCCTTCCATGGCATATTCGGACGATTCATCCGGGATCCCTTCCGACATATGCACCGAGCCGGGACAGGCGATCCACCGCTCCGAGCAGGAGGCGCCCAGTTTGGAGTGAGCCGGGCTCATGCCGCCGCCTCCTGGCACACCGTCACGAAATCTGCATAACGGTCCTGTGGAAGGTCGGAGAGCTTCGCGGCGCCATAGGATTTGAGAATCTCCAGACCATCGCTCATGCCACGTTTGTCGACCACGGTTTCCAACGCCTCGCGGACGCCTTCCAGTGTGGTAGCCGGTTCCACGCTGGCGGTCGACGTGGATTCGGCGACCTTGTTCGCCACCACCTGCTCTGCTCGCATCCAATGCTGTTTGAACAGGCTCAGCAGCAGTTCCGCCTTCTCCACCCCGTCGATATCGTTGATGGTTAAACTCAGTTTCAGTGTCATATCTCCTCCTAGCTGATTACCTTTGAAAGGGTTTCTGTTTTGTCCCGCACCACCCGGGCGATCTGTTCATCCAGGGAACCGGCCAGGCTCACGAAGCGCACCAGCACGCTGCTTTCCTGGCCGATGCGATGGCAGCGCTTGGCCGCCTGCTGGTTGTCCGATGGGGTCCAGGAATACTCGACGAACAGGACGCTGGAGGCCGCCGTGAGGGTGATGGCGGTCCCTGCCGCAGTCAGCTGGCCGATGAACACTCGGGCGCTCGGATCCTCCTGGAATGAATCCACGGCCTTCTGCCGCTGGTCCTCCGGCAGACCACCGTGCAGCAGGCAAGGGTTAAAGCCGGCCAGTCCCCAGTTCAATTGATTGATCACCTCGCGGTGGTGGGCGAACAGGACGATCTTGCCCTCACCCTCATTGAGTTCGTAGGTGACCAGATCGATGACCGGGTCCACTTTGGTCAGTCCGGTGAGACGCCTGAGAGTGGAGGTAGCCACCACCGCCGAGGGGCCCGGCAGTTTTCCCGCAGCCAGGGCCTCGCGAATCACGTCCCCCTCAAAACCCGCCTCCGCCTCCCGCAAGCCCTCGGGCAGGTCCTTGCTGGTCAGCGTCACCTCGCCGTAGCGGATCGGCGGCAGATCGGGCAGCACATCCTCGGTTTTGCGGCGCAGCATGTGTGGGGCCAGGCGCTCCTTGAGTTCGTCCAGGTTCTTGCCGCCGGTGACCTTGTAGCCGTATTTGGTCTGAAAGCCGGTAGTGAAGCGGCGGCGGAAGTCCCATAGCCCCATGGGTGCTTCACGTTCAGTGGCCAGGGACTCCGGGAACAGCGCCCGCATCATCGGCCACAGCTCGGTGACGTCGTTGGGGGCCGGTGTACCGGACAGGGCCCATATATATTTGGCACGGGAGACCAGTCCACCATCCCCGTCACACAGGGCGCCGTACACCGTCTGGGTCCGTTTGGCCTTCCACGATTTCAGGAAGTGGACCTCATCCAGAATCAGCACATCCCAGCACTGTTCCATCAACCCCTTCTTCTGGCTGCCACGGGCCTTGTCGTAGCTGACCACCCGGATTTCAACCGCCCGCGGATCCGACAACCATCTCGTCAGTTCCCGCTGCCAGTTAATGCAGGCGGAGGCGGGGCAGATCACCAGGATCGATTTCGCGCCCACCCGGTCGACTGCGGCGATGGCCTGGGCGGTCTTGCCGAGCCCTTGCTCATCGGCCAGCAATCCGGTTCCGCGCCCGGCCAGAAAGGTTACGCCAGTGGTCTGGTAGGGATAGAGATCAGGCACAGCCCGCCTCCATCGTCTGCATCCCGTAATACGCGATCAGCGCCGCCTCGGCGCGACCGTCATCCTTCACACGTTTGAATGAATCCACGTTACCGGGGAACAGTTCGGTGGCCCGCTGCCGGGCTTGTCCCTTGTCGGCGGTCAGTCCCAGGGCCTTCTTCCATACCTGCGGCCGCACAAAGGTCACCGACAGCGACAGAGTGCTGGTCACACCCTTGATCACCCCGAACCCTTCACCGAAGGAAAATGCTGCCCGCGGGCTCTCACCGGGTCGTGACCCCACCTGCTCCACAAAGACGTGCTCCGGGCACGGATCGGTCAGCAGTTGCGACAAAGCCGCGGCATTTACGTGCCGGCGCTTGCGCCCCCTGGTGATCAGCTCGAATGTGGGCATGTCATAGGTGTAGAGGCGGCCATCTGCATAGAACTCGGCGATGGCGCCACCTACCCCGGGATCAATCCCGACGATTGGATGGGTTACGGCAATGCTCAATTCCTAATAACTCCGTTCGGAGTCTTTTTTACAGGCCGCGTCATGGGATAATAAATATTCCGAACCGGCTTGCCATCGCCCGTATAACGGGACGGCCAGATCTCCATGGGGTGACGCCCAAGAGCATCCGCGATAATCCGCTCGCCATTTGGATACGCCTTCTTTAATGCGGACTTCAGCGTTCCGGGTGCATAGCCGTTGGCGATGCTTAATCCCCGCACACTTACCCCGGTTTTACGCAGGGCCGCTATGATGTCTGCTGAATGCCAGTCGGGTCTGTCGGTCATGTCTGCTGCTCCTCGGAAACAGACGTTATGCCCCGTTGGGGATTTTGTAAATGGAAAAAGATTGCGGTGTTTATCCCCCATGGAGTATAAGGTTCTCGCAGGAGGCTTATTCAGAGGACTTTTAGCCATGACACCTGACGAAAAAAAGATTGGCGCAACCCAATTGGGGCTCGGTGGGCGTCTGAGGGAGATCCGCGGCAAGGTATCGCGGGCAGACTTCGCCAAAGGGCTCGATGTGGCCCTGAATTCCATCATTCGCTATGAAAAGGAGCAGCGTGTCCCTGACGCGGATTTCATCCTGGCCATCTGCGAGAAGTACGGGATCCAGCTGAACTGGCTGCTGAAGGGCGAGGGGTCCAAGTACCTGGGCCAGGCCAACACGGAGCCGCTGGGGCTCGGTCCCCAGCCGGTGGCCTACTACCCGCTCATCTCATGGGTACAGGCCGGCCAGTGGCAGGAGGTCATCGACAACTACCAGCCAGGTGATGGGGAGGCCATGGTGGGCTCCACCAGGAAGTTCGGAGACCGGACCTTCTGCCTGCGGGTGGTCGGCGACAGCATGGAACCCAAGGTGCCGGAGAGCTCCATCATCTTCGTGGATCCAGACCACGGGGCCACCAATGGCAGCCTGGCGGTGGTGCGCCTCGATGAGGAGCATCAGGCCACCTTCAAAAAGCTGGTGATGGACGGTGACCGGCAATTCCTGACACCCATCAACCCCCGCTACCCGGTCATGGAGGTCAACACACCCGCCACCATTTGTGGTGTGGTACGCCGCATCCAGGTGCCCGGACCTGAACCGGTGGACGTGGAGTAACCATCGGAAATAAAAGGGGATTTCTGGACAACCCCGGGCCATGTCCCGATCGGGTATCCCGAAACCATCGGTTTGGCCGATATCCATGTCCCGCTTCATCCGGGCGATTGCCCCGGTCGGGTTGTTATAAAACAGCGACTTACCCACGTTTCAGGCCGCGAGACATGGGCGGGTCATGGGGTTTTTCGGTACCCGACAATCGGCGGGACAACAATGGGGCCCTGTAAGGGGGCCCTTGTACCGTGTCCACCCCCGAACCTGTGTCTCGGAAAAGAAAAACCCTAGGCGCGGTCCGTGGAGATCGATACAGTGACCTCCAGGCAACCAAACTGGAGGGGACAACGGCGTGGTGGATGGCGGTTTTAAATTCAAGACCCGGAACGGGCGGCTGGACCCCTGGGCATCCGGAGCGCGACAGGTTTAGGCAGTTTTCTGGGGAAGTTGCTGTTGTCGTTGTTTGGAGGGAGAGGGAGGAAGGAGCGAACCTATTTTATGAAAAATTGGGGCGCAACTATAGTCGAGCCAACAAAATCAACTCGATGCGAATTTATCGATTTCAGCAATAACCTCTTTCATCTCTTTTGGAACTTCGTCAGTGCACATAGATTCTATAATCAGGGTTGGCGTAACATTCACGCCGTACGTCTCCTGAATGTGTTTGTTCAAGGCGCTGACTGCCTCTTTACCCGGGATGACATTAAGAAAATCTTCCCAGATTTTATCAAATTCAGGAATAGCATCTTGGTTAACAGATGCCTCGCTTGCCCCAGGAGAGTGCGACCGCTCAAAAGCTCGGCGGTTAGCAAGGTATTGCCCCATGCAATAAGCTCTTTTTCCTACTGAAAACTCTTGGAGAAAGTGGCCCGAAACACCTAGTTTTTCGATCTCCGGAACAGGGGCGCCTGCACCCGTTCGTTTTTGTTTCTCCGCGATTTTTCTGGAAATTGCTCGGTCAATTGCACCTGGAACCAAAAGGTAATTCTCTATCTCTTTACGCTTGAAAAGCGTAACGCTGTCACAGAATTGACGACAGGTCTCTTTTATTGAATCCAGTTCACCCCCAGACCTGTAGTCCTTGTCTAGGACCACAGCAGCAGAAATCTTGTTCCCGAGTGTGGTTTCCATCCCTTTCTTCAAACTCCGGACTCTATCCGGGTTGAATCCATCTACTGGAACGACCGCAAAATTTCTGCGACTTCCAACCAGTGTGTAGTTTAATTTCCGCGCAAATTTTCCAATTATTTGAAAGTCTTTCCCCTCTACGAACAATACTCGCCTAGTCTTCGCCAGTTGGGTAAGCACAGGATTTAGGCTGGACCCCAAAATCCCGAACACCTCACCCAACTGGGTGGTGCTTTTGATTCTCTTGGACCTCCTAGAGAGCTTATTGACCAGGACTATGTCATCCGTTTCGCTTTCGGCGATAATTTCAGTAGAATGCGTCGCTATGAGAATATCCGGTCCCAGATTTTTCAGAAGGCCAAGCAATTGGCGCTGTAGGTCAGAATGGAGATAAATATCTGGTTCATCTATCAAAAATATTGATACATTACTTGATTGAATTAAGTGTGTGAGCATTTGACACCACACCTGAAACCCGAACCCTGCCCAAAACAATTCTCGAGGTATTCTCTCCTCGGGACAGAACATGTGCAACCTTGCCTTGAGGTGCGACCTGTCTACCTGTGGAGGCTCGATATCCATGCCAGGCCATGTCTGGCAAAGGATAGACCTGAACTCCTCAAATTTTTCTGGAAAATGATGCCAAATATTTCTGAAATTTCGCGCTGCCCTATAGTTGAACAGAGCAAGTCGAGCGGCCTCCTTCTCAAATAACAGCTCATTGTGATCAACCGGACCTAAGATTGGGACGAAGCCAATTTCGCAATTAAAATTGGATCGAAACACCGCGGGGCTAGTAACCGGTCTCCCCTGCGTGTAAGGGATCAAATAGCAGACACCATGCTCTGGGAAGTACAGCAGAAGTTCGTTCCCATTATTCAGCCGAAACCTTACTGAAGCTGCGTGGGTATCATCGTAATCATAGAATATATTCTCTTCACCAACAGATATGGTACTTAAGTCGACTACATATCCGCGGGCATCACCATCGGGGCCATCAACAGGCGTAGCCTTACGGGTTTTTGCCTTCCGCATACCAGACGCAAGAATGCGGAAGGCCGCCAGAATGGTGGATTTTCCGGCGTTATTTGCGCCTACCAATATGTTGAAGTTTCGGAGAGTCAGGGTAAAGGCACCGAATGCTTTGAATCGGCGGAAGTCCACACTGACAAATCTAAGCAGTTCGCGAGACTCGTTAGACACAGTACCTAATACACCTTGAATCGCAATTCAGATTTCTTGCACCACATATTCAGCCTAGCCAAGTCGACAAGGGTTTTTGTTGTGAGATGGGCATGTGGTCCATGCTACCGAATCGCCAGCGGGTTTACCAACAGGGGCCGGGGAAATTCCCCGAAGCTCATGCAGATCCAGAGCCCAGGTATCTTCTGCAGTGTCAAGTTGTGCGCCCAAACGGCCACTCCGGTAGACGTGGAGAAAAACCCTATACACCTATGATGTCGGCAGGTAAATTTAAACCATGGGCACAACGCAAATTCACTTGAACGGTAAGCGCGACATAACACACGGACGGGTTGTGGGCGAAAATGCCCAAGGGCCCCCTTGGGAGATCCGGCGTGCAATCGATTGGGGTGGCCGTTGGGTAAAGCATCTTTTATGGTGGCGCACCGCGGGTGCGAGAGTGATCGTGCCAAGACTGATCAGGGCAGAGTGGTGACAACAGCTTTGCTGACCAATCCAAAAAAGGGGATGGAAGCATACCTTGACAGGCGGCTATCCCGCTTGGGGTTCCTGCCTCGTGGACGCTACCGAACCGGCGTGGTGGCCCAGGTGTTGGGCTACTCCCGGGAGTGGGTGCGACAGCGGACGGAGTTACCCGGACATCATCCCTTTCGTATCGCCACGGTACGTGAGGGTCGATACCGCTTGGTCCCTCACGACGAGCTGTTACGACTGATTTCTGCCGAATATGGAGGATAAAATGCACAACAGACGCAACGGACACAACTCCTCGTAAAAACCCCTTCCCGCCCCCCCGTACCCCTGAGATCATGTGTGCCATGGTTGACCGTGGTGCATACGAGACGGCTATTGCCTTCGTCCTCCGGCTGGAAGGCGGGTATTCCAACAGCGCCATCGATCCCGGTGGTGAAACCAAGTTCGGCATCAGCAAACGCCAGTATCCCCACCTGAACATTCGACAGCTGACCCAACAGCAGGCCAGGGAGATCTACCGGCGTGACTTCTGGGATCGCTACCGCTGCGGGGAGATCGAGTATGTGCCCCTCGCCACCCACTACTTCTCGGCGGGTGTGAATGCCGGGCCCATCGTGGCCGCCAAGGCACTGCAGAACGCCGCCAACGACATGGGGGCCACTCTGGTGGTTGACGGCGTGGTGGGTGGCCGGACGCTGGCTGCCGTCAACGGGATCACCGACAGCGGCTTGCTGCTCAACAGTTATTTTTCCCACCTGCTGGAGCATTACCTCGGCCTGGGGTACGACGCCTACCTCAAGGGCTGGGCACGGCGGGTGGTGGCCTTTCCGCGGGAGCTGGTGGCATGACCCCGCTGCTGCTGATGGGGCTGCAATGGGCGGCGAAGGCGACCGGAACCATGCTGGTCAAACGATGGTTTTCAAAGGGTAAGGAGAAACGGATCATGGCGGGTACAAAGGCGTGGTGGCAGAGCCGTGCGGTATGGGGTGGTCTGGTGGCAGCGGTTGCCGGTATCG
>JALWRU010000458.1 GCA_026994095.1 Nitrospira sp.
ATGTCGTTACAGTCGGCCTGAAGCTGCTGCAACACCTGCAAGCCGTCCAGCTTGGGCATCTGCAAGTCGAGGATCATCAGGTCCGGCAACTCGTCGGTGACCATGGTGAGGGCCTCTTCACCGTTTCTCGCCTCAATGGTATTGTGCCCCGCCGCCGCCAAACGCAGGGACAGCAGTTCGATGTTCTGGGGATTATCATCTACCAGCAGAATCTTGGCCATGAAGCTCTCTATTGTTGGAAGGTCATCAGATGCCGGTCTCTGGCGGAGACTCCGGCAGGCGCACCACAAAAGTCGCGCCGCCACCGGGGGTTGTCTCCACCCGAATACTGCCACCGTGTAATTCTACAAGTTTCCGGGTGATCGACAAGCCCAGACCCGAGCCGCCCGCCACTTTGCCGTCGTCCAGTTGCCGAAACTCCTCAAAAACAGCCTCGGTCTCATGCTCCGGAATGCCCGGTCCCCGGTCGCAAATGATTAACTCTAAAAAGTCACCACTGGTGGCCGCTGACAGATCAACCGTGCTGCCCTCAGGTGCAAATTTAAGGGCATTGCTCACCAGATTGTACATGATCTGTTTGAACTTGCCGCGATCGGCCCGGTAGTTACGGTCCGCATCCAAAGACGAAGTATCCAGCGCCAGTATCACCTTGCGGGCGGTGTGCTGAGGCTCGGTGATGGTGACAATCTCTTCGAGCGCCTGCACCACGTCCAGATGCTCCAGCGTCACATCGATGGTGCCCGCTTCAATCTTTGACAGGTCTAGAATACCGCCGCTCATCTCTAGAATATGACGGCCACTGGTGAGGATGTTCTGGATGTACTGCTGCTGTTTCTCTTCCAGCGGCCCCAACAGGCCGTCCTTAAGCGCCTCCGAGAAGCCGATCACCGAATTGAGCGGGGTGCGCAGCTCGTGGGCCAGATTGGCCATGAAACGGGACTTGCGCTCGGTGGCCTCGATCAACTCCTGGTTGGTGGCTTTAAGGGCCTCTCGCTGGCGCTGTAGCTCAGCGGTACGCTGGGCCACACGGTCTTCCAGATGGGCATTCAGATCGGCCAGCTCCTGATTGGCGGCCCCCAGCCCTGCCTGACTCTGCTGAATCTCCTGATCGCGGCTTTTGAGCGCCTGGGTCATGCGGTTAAACGACTCCCCCAGTACCGCCAGCTCGCCCCGCCCTCGCAGGTGGATGCTGGCTGACAGGTTGCCGCCCGCCACCTGCGCAGTCAACTGGGTCAAGCGCAGTAGCGGGCGGGTCATCAACCGCACCAGAATACCCGAAATAATAATACCCACCATCACCACCAGCAGGGTCAGGTACAACACCTTGCGGGTAACCCGCGCCATGTCGCTGTCCATGGTCGAGGTCGACAGACCCAGATGCACCCGCCCTCGAAAGACCTGTAACTCCTCCCGGTCCATCTCCATGCGTTGATCGGCGCTAAAACCCACATCCAGAAAGTTAATGAGGAACTGCTCTTCCTGATCCGATACCACAAACTCACGGGTGGTTACCGGGGTCGATAACAGCATAAATTGCTCCTCCCCCAGCAACCGCTCGGCTACCACTTCTCCGGTTTCAGCACCGGGAAGTTGCTCCCGCACACTGGCAAAGGCCGCGTCCTGGCCATTTCTGGCACGGCGGGCAAGGATTCGGCCCGACTTGTCGGTCACTGCGGCAAACAGCACGTCCGGCTCTGCCAACGCCCCCTCCAGCAACTGATTGAGGCTGATGGTATCTTCGGTAAAGATGCCGTATCCGGCATTGATCGACAGGTTACGGGCCAATACCAGCCCCCGCTCGGTCAACTGCTGCTCCAGCAACGCCCGCGCACCCCGCAAGGAGTAAAACCCGCTGACGCTACTGACCACCACCACCAGCAGTATCAATACCAGCAACACCCGCGTAACAATGCTGTGCTGAAACGGGACCGATTGAACCGCACTGTCGCTCATGGCACCACCACCGAGGCGAAATCTTGTAACAGCTGCGGCACCTCAATACCCAGATTGCGGGCCGTTTTGAGGTTGATGGCCAGATTGGCCATGTCTGGATAAAACATACGGTCCGGCGGCAATCCCTCACCTGACAACAGATAACCGGCCAACCGGCCTGCCTGACGACCCAGATCCACCGGGTCCGGCACCACTGCCAATAGCGCCCCGGCCCGCACCAGCGCAGGGGAGTCTGCCACCAGTGGCACCCGGTGCTCAAATGACAATTTGAGCAAAAACTGCATGGCGTCAAGGTCGTCAATCGTGCCCGGTGCCACCCACAGGGCGTCAGACTGCAACACCAGCCGGCGCGCCAGTTTGGGCAGTTGCCGCGGGTCACTCACCTCCACCGGCATCAGCCGCACCTCATAACCACCCAACTGTTTGACCGCCTCCTGCAACATGCCCCGTTGAGCAGGGCTGTGCAGCACCCCCACATGACGCAGATTGGGGGAGACCAGTTGCAAGGTCGCCAGCATGTCAGACACCGGCACAAACATTGAGACCCCCACCGAATAAGGGGTCAAGGTGAGTTGCTCCGGACGCACCACCATGCAGTAGATAATCGGCGTCGAGGCGTAGTGCTCGGCCGCATAACGGGCCGCCTTTGCCCCCACCGCAACAATAACGTCAACCGCAGCCTTGTCCAGCCCATCCATATTTTGCCCGCTGCCGGTGGACGGGTCGGTCAATTCGTCTACCCGTACCACCCGCACATGTTCGCCCCGGTCCATACGAAAGGCCCCGGTGACGCCATTTACAGCCCGATTGTAGAGCGGCAGGTTGGCACTGCTGAGCACCAGAATCTGGTCAGCCAGTGCCGGAGCCGTCCACCCCAGCGACAGCAGCAAGCCGCCGATCAATACGTTGCGCCAGGTCACGGATTGGCCGCCCCGGTCCGGGCCGCTGCCGCCGCCTGCGCAACAAACTCGCGGGCATGCTCCAG
>JALWRU010000459.1 GCA_026994095.1 Nitrospira sp.
CGTGATGTCCCTGCTGGTGGATCAGGTAGCCCAACTGGAAGGCCGGGTCGATCAGGGCATGAGTGAGTTGGAGGACAAGGATCAACAGCTTTCCGAGCGCATCGAACAGGTGGCCATGAACCCGGCTGCGGCCCTGCTGGATCGCCCGGACTGGTCGCTTGCGCTGGAGCAGCGGGTGGCCAAACTGGCTGCCGAGATTCGTGCCAATGCGGACAGCGACCCCAACCTGAGCAATCGGGTGGCGGCGCTGGAGCGACGTCTGCAAGCGGGCTTGCCGAGCGAGGCCGGAGTGGATGAGGCGGCGGTATCGAGCCTGACCACACAGATGGATTTGATGGAACAGTCGTTGCTGGACCGCTTGACCGTGCTGGAGCAGGTGGGTCAGGACCGGCGCGCCGACCTGGCCCTGAAACTGGCCGGTCTGGCCGACCGGGTTAACCTCTCCAAGGTCGAGGTGGCCGGGGCCGTGAGTGAGTTGGAAGGTCGCTTGCCGGTGGAACAACTGACCGATCTGGACGACCGTCTGGATCTGTTCAGCGGTGCTGTTGAAGAGCGCTTAAGGCGACTGGAGCAGTCTCAATCCGGGCAGCCCAGCCCCGCCGATCTGGACAGTCGCGTGGCCGCCATCAGGCGCGATACCACCAGCCGTATCGACAAACTTGAAGCGCAGATTCTGGCCCTGGAAGATGGCCGTCAGCAGGCCCTCAGGGTGCAGGGCAAAGGCACCGGCTCCGAAGCCGACGTGACCCTGCTGGAACGCCAGCTGGATCTGATGGCCGGGACCGTGGAAGACCGTTTAAAAGGGTTGGAACGCCAATACAGCAGCGCCGATCCGGAGCGGGTAGCCGAACTGGAGCGCCAGTTGCAAAACGCCGAGCGAGAGATGGCCAGCCGTTTGGGTCAGTTGGAGCAGCGGCTGGAGAGCGGCGACGGCAGTGCTGCCGGGGCGGTCAGCCCGGATGTGATCAACGCTACCGTGGCGGCCCGTACCGCTGTGCTCAAGCGTGAGATGGAGCAGCGCTTCACCGCCCTTGAACAGCAGATCGGCGGGGCCAGCAACAGTGCCGCAGGGGGGGACTCTGTGGCGGCGCTGGAGCAGCGTCTGGCCAAACTTGAGCAAGCCAACGATCGCCCTGTGCGCCAGTTGCAGGCGCAGGTGGATGCCCTTTCCAAACAGGTGATGGCCGTAGCCAGCGCCGATAGCTCGGCAGTACAGAACGATCGTTTGCAGCAGCGCGTGGACGAAATGGGGGCGCGCCTGAAGGCGCTGGAAAAAGACCAGCGGCAACGCAGTGAGCAGTTCCAGCAACAGATTTCCGGGTTGTCGGATGCCGCCCCGCAGGTGCCGACCGGTCAGGTGCAGGCATTGCAGCAGCGGCTGGCGGATATGTCCGAGCGTATGGCCAAGCTGGAGGCCAGCAGCAGTAACGAAATTGCCGATCTGCGCAAGGCCTTGAGCAAGGTGGCCCAACGTAGCGCGGCCCATGTCGGTGCTGAGTCGGTGGATACGGTGGAGCTTCAGTCCCGACTGGGCTCCATGAACAAACGGCTGGAGACCCTGGACCGGGTGCGGGAGCGGGATACCGCCGAGCTACGCTCACGCTTTAACGCCCTGGCCGACGTGGTCAGCCGACTGGTGCCGGTGGCGGGCGGTTAGCCCGTGACGATTGCCGACCGGGCCAGCGAGTACTGGCTGGCCATCGATACCGCTACCGCCACCGGCAGTGTGGCGCTGGTGGCCGGGGACAGCCGCCTGATTGTGGAGCGAGCCGCCGATGTCCACGGCACCCATGCCTCCGGCCTGATGGTGACCGTTGAAGCGGTACTCGCGGAAGCCGGTTTGACGCTGTCACAACTCACCGGCATTGCCGTGTCGATTGGCCCCGGTTCGTTTACCGGTCTGCGGGTGGGTTTGTCCACCGCCATGGGGCTGGGCCGTGCCGCCAACCTGCCGCTGGTGCCGGTGGATACCTTGCAGGCCATGGCCTGGGCCATGCCGCAGCCGCAAGGGCATCTGCTGGCAGTGGCGCTGCATGCCCGCCGGGGGGAACTGTACGGGGCGGTCTATGAACTGGGCAGTGAAGGGGGTGACCTGCAACTGCACACCCGTGTGGAGGTGGCGGCCTTCACCCCGGACGATTTTTTGGCGACCCTGCACGGCCTGTCGTGCCCGGTGGTGGTGGCGGGTACAGGCACCCCGGCGCTTGCACCCGATGGACCGCTGCGGCGGGCACCTTCGCTGACCGACGTACCCCGCGCCGCCTGGGTGGGTGCCCTGGCCGCACAGGCAGGGGTGGGCGCAGCGGTGGCGACCGGGCAGTTGGTGCCCCACTACATCTGCGAAAGTCAGGCCCAACGGGCGCTGGCGCAGAAGGCCCGCGCCGATGGCAACCGCTGACCGACTGCCGCCGGGATGTTCCCTCATCCCTATGACCGACACCCACATTGCACCGATCAACTGGCTGGCCGGGGAGGCGCTGGAGCAGTCACGCCCGGTGGCCGACTGGGAACGGGAGTTGGCCGATCCGGCCCTGCACGGCTGGGTGGTGGTTACGGAGGCGGGCCGGGTGGTGGCCTTTCTACAGGGGGCTGTGGTGGTAGACGAGGCCGAGGTGCGCCATCTGGCGGTGGCGGGGGAGTGGCGTCGGCAAGGGCTGGGGTATGCCCTGATGGGCACTTTTTTAAGTGCTGCCCGCACTGCCGGGGCGGTACGCATGGTGCTGGAGGTGCGTGCCCACGGGCGGGCCGCGCAGCAGTTATACCGCCGTCTGGGGTTTGCTCAGGTGGGTGTGCGCAGGCGTTATTATCAGGGGCCGCCAGATGATGCGCTGGTGCTGTCCCTGGCCCTGACCGACTGATCTGTCAGCGGGTTTCCATCATGGGGATTTGAGCCGTCTGAAAGCAGGTGAAC
>JALWRU010000460.1 GCA_026994095.1 Nitrospira sp.
CTGGGCACCTCCATCGCCCGCCCGCTCATCGCCCGTCGACTGGCAGAGATTGCGCGGGACGAAGGCGCTCAGGCGGTCTCCCACGGGGCCACCGGCAAGGGTAACGATCAGGTCCGTTTTGAGCTGGCGGTGCTGGCGTTGGCACCGGAACTGACCGTTATTGCCCCCTGGCGGGAGTGGGATTTGAACTCCCGCACCGACCTGCTCAACTATGTGGCGGGCGAGGGTATCCCGGTGCAGGCCAGCCACGCCAAGCCCTACTCCATCGACGCCAACCTGTTGCACACCAGCTACGAAGGCGGCCTGCTGGAAGACCCGGCCAACGCCCCTGAGGAAGACATGTTCCTCACCACCGTATCGCCGGAGCGGGCGCCGGACCGGGCCGAAGAGATTGAGATTACCTTTGAGGCGGGCGACCCGGTGGCGCTGGACGGCCAACCGACCGCGCCCCACACCTTGCTGGCGACCCTCAACGAACTGGGGGGCAAACACGGTATTGGCCGGGTGGACCTGGTGGAGAACCGCTTTGTCGGCATGAAGTCACGCGGCCTGTACGAAACCCCCGGCGGTACCATCTGGTACCACGCCCACCGGGCACTGGAGGCGCTGACGCTGGACCGGGAGGTGTTGCACCTGCGCGACTCGCTCATCCCCAAGTATGCTGAACTGGTCTACAACGGCTTTTGGTATTCGCCCGAGCGGGAGATGTTGCAGGCCTCGCTGGACAAGGCGCAGGAGCCGGTCAGCGGCACCGTGCGGGTCAAACTCTACAAGGGCAACGTGATCGTGCAGAGCCGGGTGTCGCCCAACAGCCTCTACCGGCCCGATCTGGCCACCTTTGAAGAAGACACCGTGTACGATCAGGCGGATGCCGCCGGGTTTATCCGTTTGAACGCCCTGCGCTTGCAGGTGGGCGCGCAGGTCCGCCAGAAGAACGGCATCTAAGCCGGATTCAACCACCCGATCGACGGGTGTAATGAAAGAGCCGATATGTCGCAACAGCCGACCAATCAGATGTGGGGTGGCCGCTTTACCGAGGCGGTGTCCGAGCAGGTGGCGGAGTTTAACGCCTCCATCCGTTTCGAGCAGCGGCTGGCCCAGTACGATATTGAGGGGAGCCGCGCCCAGGCCCACGCGCTGGTGGCAGCTGGCATCCTCACTGAGGACGAGCAGCAGACCATCGACCAGGCGCTGACCGAGATTCTGCGTGAGATCGAGGCGGGCGAGTTCGCTTTTTCGGTGGCGCTGGAAGACATTCACATGAACATTGAGGCGCGCCTGACCGCCCGTATCGGTGCGGTGGGCGGCAAGCTGCACACGGGTCGCTCGCGCAACGATCAGGTGGCCACCGATATACGGCTCTACCTGAAGGCCGAAATTGCCCGCATATCAGAGCTGATTGCCGCCACCCAAAAAGCGCTGGTGCACTGCGGTGAAACCCATCTGGATGTCATCTTTTGCGGCTACACCCATCTGCAAAAGGCCCAGCCGGTGCTGTTTGCCCACCATATGCTGGCCTATGTAGAGATGCTGGGCAGGGACGCGGGGCGGCTGAACGACTGCCTCACCCGTATGGATGTATCGCCGCTCGGTTCCGGCGCGCTCACCGGCAGCAACATCGCCATCCCCCGAGAGACTGCCCGCGCGCAGATGGGTTTTAAACACCTCACCGCCAACTCGCTGGACGGGGTATCGGACCGGGACTTTTCGCTGGAATTTATGGCTGCTGCCAGCATCTGCATGATGCACCTGTCGCGCCTGTCGGAAGAATTGATCTTGTGGTCTTCCGACGAGTTCAAGCTGATCATCCTGCCCGACCGTTTCTGCACCGGCTCCTCCATGATGCCGCAGAAAAAAAACCCGGATATGCCGGAGCTGATTCGCGGCAAAACCGGGCGGGTTTACGGCGATCTCATCAGCCTGCTAACCACCATGAAGGGGCTTCCGCTGGCCTATAACAAGGACATGCAGGAAGACAAAGAACCGTTATTTGACGCGGTCGACACCCTCGGCGGTTGCCTGTCGATCATGGCCGCCATGATGGCCGATGCGCAGGTGGATCGGCAGCGGGCGGCTGCGTCGCTGGAGGGGGGCTACCTGCTGGCCACCGATCTGGCCGACTATCTGGCCGCCAGGGGGCTGCCCTTCAGAGAGGCCCACGAGGTGGTCGGCCACATCGTGCGCCACTGCATTGAGCAACAGGTAGAGATCCACCAGCTGTCACCCGATACCTTTCGCGGCTTTTGCGACCGCTTCGAGGATGACATCGCCGCCTACGCCACCATCGCCGCCAGCGTGGCGCGCAAGTCCCAACCGGGTGGCACCGCGCCGGATCGGGTGGCCGAACGGCTGCGTTACTGGCAGGAACGACTGGGGTCATGAGCCGCAACAAACGATCCTGCACCCTGTTATTCGGTGGCCTGCTGCTACTCTGCCTGAGCGCCTGTGGCAACCGGGGGCCACTGCAACCGCCCGCAGGCATGGCCAACGGCGATATACTCACGTCGTACTTCGCCCGCTAGAGAGCCGTCATGCACCATTTTGAATACCGCCAGGGCGAGCTGACCTGTGAAGGAGTCACCCTGCGCGACATCGCCGCGCAGGTGGGCACCCCCTACTATCTGTACAGCCGCGCCACGCTGGAGCACCACTATCAGGTGGTGGATACGGCCTTTGGCACCATCCCCCATCTGACCGCCTATTCGGTCAAGGCCAACTCCAATCTGGCGGTACTGGGCTTAATGGCCCAGCAGGGTGCCGGGGCCGACATCGTCTCGGGAGGTGAGCTATTCCGGGCGTTGAAAGCGGGCATCCCTGCCGATCGCATTGTGTTCTCCGGGGTCGGCAAGCAGGATCAAGAGATCGCCGAGGCATTGGCCGCCGACATCCTCATGTTTCATGTGGAGA
>JALWRU010000461.1 GCA_026994095.1 Nitrospira sp.
TACCGTCGCCCAAAGAGCCCAGTTATGCTGAGGCCGTCGCCAACGAGATTACCCAACTCATGCAGATTACCGGCGGGCGGGCGCTGCTGCTGTTCACCAGTTACCGTATGCTGGATGCAGTCTACAGCCAGTGCGGTTCGCTACTGGAGGGGCGGGTGCTGAAACAGGGTGACATGCCCCGTGCCGAGTTGTTGAAGGCCATGACTGCTGACGCCCCGGCCATCCTGTTTGCCACCGGCAGCTTCTGGCAGGGGGTGGATATCCCCGGCGAGGCGCTCTCCTGTGTGGTGATCGACCGGCTGCCGTTTGCCAGCCCGGACGACCCGGTGCTGTCGGCGCGGGTGCGGGCGCTGGAGCAGGCCGGGCGCAACGCCTTTATGGATTTTCAGGTGCCCATGGCAGCGCTCACCCTCAAGCAGGGGGTGGGGCGGCTGATCCGTGGGGTGGAGGATCGCGGGGTGGTGGCGGTGCTGGATCATCGCATTCACCGCACCCGCTACGGCAACGCCTTTGTTAAATCGCTGCCGCCCATGCGGCGCACCCACGAGCGGGCCGATGTGGCGGCCTTTTTCTCATCTTAAATCGGGTACAAGTTCATGACCACCAAACTGCCGCCGGTCTATCCGGGCATCATCGATACCCACTGTCACCTGAACATGGTACCGCTCACTGACGATAGTGAGGGCGTGGTACAGCGGGCGCGAGCTGCCGGGCTGATCCACATGGTGTCGGTGGGTACCACTCTTGACGAGAGCCGGGAGGCCATTGAGGTGGCAGCGCGGGTGCCAGAGGTCTACGCCACCGCCGGGGTACACCCCCACGAGGTGGAGGCGTTGCAGCCCAACGATCTGGAGACCCTGCGGGAGTTGGCAGGCCGCCCCAAGGTGGTGGCGGTGGGGGAGATCGGGCTGGATTATCACTACGATCACTCCCCCCGTGAGATTCAGCGGGACTGGTTTCGGCGGCAGATGACACTGGCGCAGGAGGTGAACCTGCCGGTGGTGATCCACAGCCGCGAGGCAGAAGAAGACACGGCCACCATTTTAGCGGAGTTCCCGCAGGTGGTGGGGGTGTTGCACTGCTTCTCGTCGGCCCCGTGGCTGGCCGAGCGGGGGGTGGAGTTGGGTTATTTTGTGTCGTTCTCGGGCATTATCACCTTCAAAAAGGCGGATGAAGTGCGTGAGGCGGCAGCCCGGACCCCCATGGACCGACTGCTGGTAGAGACCGACTCCCCCTATCTGGCCCCCACGCCGTTTCGTGGCAAGACCAACGAACCGGCCTATGTGACACGGGTGGCAGAGGTGCTGGCCGAGATCAAAGAGACCACCCCGGAGGCCATCGTCCAGCAGACCACTGAGAATGCCTTGCGGCTGTTCGGGATGATTGAATCTCCGGGGTAAGAGAGCGGCGGGTATAATTTAGCGAACTGCTGACCATTGGTGGGCGCGGGATTCCGCAGTGTGGCAGCGATTGGCCCCGGTTAATGCACTGCTCACAGGAGCCGTGCCACGGTTTTTTTCTAGCGTGGTGGCTAAGGCTCGCTTGCGTTCCTGCCGAATCAGGTAGAGACTAGATCGCGTCTTGGGGACTGGGGGGTATCCTGACGACACAGACCCCCCAAAACTTTGGGGGAAGTTTCGTGGACTCATCACATTACCGGGCAGCATCGACTGCCCCGTCTACCGATCAGTCGGGGGCCGGTATCCCTGAAAAATCACTGCTAGAATACCGCTCTCCCTTGCGCCGTCTGGTGCGATCCATCGGCTGGACCATGGTGTTCAAGTTGACCCTGCTGACGGTGTTATACGTCTGGTTTTTCGGCCCGGCCCACCGGCTGGAGGTGACTCCGGAGCGACTTGAATCGCACATGTTAGCGCCCACTCAACCGACCCACCTGTCCGGGGAGGCGGGCTAATGGAGATGGATGTCGTCTCCCTGTCGCGGATGCAGTTTGCCATCACCGCGCTCTATCACTTTCTGTTTATTCCGCTCACCATCGGCCTGTCGGTGCTGTTGGCTATCATGGAGTCGGTCTATGTAATGACCGGCCGCGAGGTATGGCGGCAGATGACCAAGTTCTGGGGCATCCTGTTTGGCATCAACTTCGCCATGGGGGTGGCCACCGGTATCACCATGGAGTTCCAGTTCGGCACCAACTGGGCCTATTACAGCCACTATGTGGGTGATATTTTCGGGGTGCCGCTGGCCATCGAAGGGATGATGGCGTTCTTTTTAGAGGGCACCTTTGTGGGGCTGTTCTTCTTCGGCTGGAAGCGCCTGTCGAAGACCCAGCACCTGCTGGTGACCTGGCTGGTGTCGATCGGCTCCAACCTGTCGGCCCTGTGGATCCTGATTGCCAACGGCTGGATGCAGAACCCGGTGGGGGCGCTGTTCAACCCGGAAACCATGCGCATGGAGATCACCTCTTTTCGCGAGATCATCTTAAATCCGGTGGCCCAGTCCAAGTATGTGCATACCATCGCTGCCAGTTATGTGACCGGGGCGGTATTTGTGCTGTCGATCAGTGCGCTCTACCTGCTGCGCCAGAAACATGTGGATTTTGCCCGTCGCTCCATGACCGTGGCCGCCAGTTTCGGGCTGGCTGCGGCCTTGAGTGTGGTGGCGCTGGGGGATGAGAGCGGCTACGCCACCACCCACCATCAAAAGATGAAGATGGCCGCCATGGAGGCCGAGTGGCACACCCATCCGGCCCCGGCCCCGTTTACCGCGTTTGCCTTGCCGGATGTAGAGGCGCGGGAGAACCGGCTGGAGGTCAAGGTCCCCTGGGCGCTGGGGCTGATCGCTACCCGCTCCATCGATCAAGAGGTGCCCGGTATCTACGATCTGGTAGAACACGCACGGGAGCGAGTCGAGAACGGCATCGTCGCCTACGGCGCGCTGGAGGC
>JALWRU010000462.1 GCA_026994095.1 Nitrospira sp.
GTTGCCCGCTACCAGCGATCTCACTCTTCCGCGCCGTGGCATTTTTTAAATTTTTGACCCGATCCGCAGGGGCAGGGGTCGTTACGTCCAACCTTCTCTTCTGCCCGGTACGGCTCCGCTTTGGGTGCCGCCTCCGGGGCCATCTCTTCACCCATCTCGCCAGCGGCTCCGGCTCCAGCGGCCATGGCAGCCGCCACCTCTACCGGCGAGGCTTGCTCGTGGCTCATCTGCATCTGCTGCTGCTCTTCCGGGCTGAAGTCGAGGGTATCACGCTCCGCGTCCACGGCAATCTGCACCTGGAAGAGTTGCTCCACCACGTCGTAATCGAGCCGCGCCATCATGTCTTCAAACAGTTCATACCCTTCGCGTTTGTACTCTTGCAACGGGTTTTTCTGGCCGTAACTGCGCAGGCCGATGCCCTCTTTGAGGTGATCCATCGCCAGCAGATGGTCCTTCCACAGGCCATCCAGATTGCGCAGCAGCACCAGCCGCTCTACATAGGCGGTGACCTCCGGGCCGTACTGCCTGGCCCGCTCGGTATAGATATTGGTGACCGCTTCGCGCACCGACTCATACAGGGCATCACGACCGATGTCCTCAAAGTGGATGTCGTGGGCATTCGGGTCCAGCGTAAAGTGGGCTGCCAACGACTCTTCCAGCCCCGGCAGGTCCCACTCTTCTTCGTACTTTCCTTCCGGGCAGTGGCGCTCCAGAATAGTCTCCAGCGACTGGTCGATCATGGAGTTGATGGTCTCTGACAGGTCTTCGCCCCCCAGAATCTGGCGGCGCTGGCGGTAGACCACCTCACGCTGCTGGTTCATGACGTCGTCATACTCCAGCAGGTGTTTACGCATCTCAAAGTGGTGTGCTTCGACCTTTTTCTGGGCGTTCTCAATGGCCTTGGAGACCATACGGTGCTCGATGGGCACCCCGTCCTCCATGCCCAGTTTTTCCATCAACCCGGCAATGCGGTCCGAGCCAAAAATGCGCATGAGGCTGTCGTCCAGCGACAGATAGAAGCGTGACGAGCCCGGGTCGCCCTGACGACCGGCACGACCCCGCAACTGGTTGTCGATACGGCGCGACTCGTGCCGCTCGGTACCCAGAATATGCAGCCCACCCGCATCTAGAACCTGCTGTTTTTCCTCTTCACAAAAGCGGGTCAACTCTTCCCGCAGGGCGGCCTCATCGGCCTCGGTGGGGTTGGACTTTTTGGCCAGACGGCGCTTGAGCAGAAACTCCGGGTTACCGCCCAGCAAGATATCGGTACCACGACCGGCCATGTTGGTGGCGATGGTCACTGAACCGGCACGGCCCGCCTGGGCAATGATGTCGGCCTCTTTTTCGTGGAACTTGGCGTTCAACACGCTGTGTTTGATGCCGCGCTTTTTTAACAATTGCGACAGCCGCTCGGACCGCTCAATGGTGACCGTACCCACCAGCACCGGCTGACCGTTCTGGTGGCAACTGCGAATCTCATCAGCGATAGCGTTGAACTTGTCGGCCTCGGTCTTGTAGACCAGATCGGCGTAATCAATCCGGGCGATGGTCTGGTTGGGCGGTACCACGATCACGTCCAGATCGTAGATCTTGGCAAACTCCGGCGCCTCGGTCTCGGCGGTACCGGTCATGCCCCCCATCTTGTCGTACATGCGGAAGTAATTCTGGTAGGTGACCGTCGCCAGGGTCTGGTTTTCGTTGGCGATCTGCACCCCTTCCTTGGCCTCCACCGCCTGATGCAGACCGTCGCTCCAGCGGCGACCTTCCATCACCCGGCCGGTGAACTCGTCAACGATCATCACCTGACCGTCGCGCACCACATAGTCCACATCCCGCTCCAGCATGGTGTGGGCTTTTAAGGACTGCTGCACATGGTGCAGGGTGCTCAAGTTATCCAGATCGTAGAGGTTATCGATCTCCAGCAACTCTTCTACCAGTCGCACCCCCTCTTCACTCAGATAGGCCGATTTGGTCTTCTCTTCACGGGTGTAATGGATCTCGTCTTCCAACTGGGGAATGACCTTGTCGACCAGATAGTATTTGTCTGGCGACTGTTCGGCAGGGCCGGAGATAATCAGCGGGGTACGGGCCTCATCGATGAGGATCGAATCCACCTCATCGATGATGGCAAACGACAACTCCCGTTGTACGTAGTCGTCCAGGCTGAATTTCATGTTGTCGCGCAGATAGTCGAAACCCAACTCGTTGTTGGTGGCGTAGGTAATGTCGGCGTTGTAGGCCTCGGCCCGCTCCGCATCCGACATGCCGTGCACGATGGTGCCGACCGTCATGCCTAAAAATTCGTACAGCTGCCCCATCCAGGCCGCATCACGGCTGGCCAGATAGTCGTTCACGGTCACCACATGCACACCCTTGCCCGCCAGGGCATTGAGGTAGACCGGCAGGGTCGCCACCAGGGTTTTACCTTCACCGGTTTTCATCTCGGCAATGATGCCCCGGTGCAGCACCACGCCACCCATGATCTGCACATCAAAGTGACGCATGCCCAACACCCGCCAACTGGCCTCGCGGACGACTGCGAAGGCTTCGGGCAGCAGGTCATCCAGGGTCTCGCCCTGATCGAGCCGGGCACGGAAGGCGGTGGTGCGAGCGGTCAGCTCTTCGTCAGACAGGGCCTTGGTCTCGTCTTCCAGGGCATTCACCCGCAGGACAAGTGGTTGGATGGTCCGAAGCTCCCGGTCGTTTTTACTGCCGACCAGCTTCTTGAGAATCGTTGCAAACATGTGTGGGGTTACCCGGCGAAATCAGTGGTTGGAACGGCTGCAACAGGCGGCTGACAATCAGCCCCTGAAACGCTTGAGCCTGATGGGGATCACATCTACCACAGCGGTACGGATCGGCCCACCACGCAAGCGCGTACTATACCATGATTAGGTCGGTTATTTGCGGGCCAAGCGTGAGGGAAGTGGCCGGGAAATTGCCCTGACGGGCGTCAGGCTGGCTACTCGGCCAGCACCAGTGTTGCCTCCGGACCACGGCGGCCCTCTTTGGCTTCATAGCTGACTGCATCACCGGGTTGGATGGTTTTGTAGGAGTTGTCTTTGAAGGCCGAGAAGTGCAACCGCACCTTGGTGCCGTCCTCGTCGAGAATCAGGCCCAGGCCGTTCTTGGTGTTAAACCACTTGATCGTACCCTTCTTCATCGCCATATCACACTCCCACATACACGGTTGTGAACGCCGTCTTAAACGGCAAAGGATCCCTTAAGAATCACCACAGCAAAGCGGCCCGGAATGACTTCCGAATGTTGCGTTGGCGTGCTGACACCGTACCCCCGGTGTGGCAGGCTGGTCAACCAATCCGGCGAGCATGCCGGGGCTGAAAGCACCTACATCGAGGCCGCTTCCATGCGCGACCGCTCCTGGGTGTATTCTTCGATAAAGATGTTATACAACGCCTCGATGGAGTAGCCAGGGAAACCCGGATTCTCTTCGGCACTGTCCCACTCCACACCGGTCTGCGGCTCGCGCCGACCCACTCCGGCCACGTGGGCAAAACGATTGCCCAGCCGCAGGGTGCGTACCAGCGCCATGCTCTCGTCATCCAGGTCATCCGGCGCGCCGCCGTGATGGTACTGAATGGCGTTGCACAGCACGGTCGGTAGTTTCCAGTGCAGACTGACCTCACGACCAACCACGGTGTGGTCGACGCCCAGATGCGCTCGCTCCAGTTCGATCAACGGGGTGCCGTCGTTGTAAAAGGTGCGCAACAGGGTCTCGTAATCCGCGTCGGCCACACCCATCAATACGGCTTTGCCCACATCGTGCAACAAGCCAGCGGTAAAGGCCATCGGCGCCAGATCCGGGTGCCACTCTTCGGCCACCACCTTGCTGGCGATCGAGACTCCCAAGGAGTGCTCCCACAGCAACTTTTCGGCCAGACCCGGACGTTTCAGGATACCCTGGGTCGCATAGTAGATACAGATCTTCTTGACCTGCTCAAAGCCCAGCAGTACTACTGCGCGCTGGACCTCTACGATCGGTGTACGAGGGGAATAGAAAGGCGAATTGGCCACCCGCAGCAGGTGGGTCGACAGGGCCTGGTCATACAGAATGACCTCCTGCAACTCCTGCGCGTTTACGTTGGCCCGCCCGGTCACTTCAATGACCTGCTGGGCGGTGGTGGACATGGCAGGAAGGGATTTTACTTCCTTGGCAATATCAATCACGGATGGCATGGCGGACGGTTCCCTGCAACGACAAACGAAGGTGAAGGCATATCAGGGCAGGGCCTACCAGCAAAGGGTGCGGGTTCCCGACTCCTGTTGAGCCTCCGCCGGACATCACCCCCTCGGCGACATCTCGCGCGGCCACCATAGCGCGGTTGTTCTATCAACAGACGCCGGGGTGCTGCCTTATTTATCGGTCTGCTGACGCATAAGATTAGGGCAGGATCGTCGATTTTAGCGGGATATTTGCCGCACTAAAACGCCCCCGCTGCCGGCCCTTCGTTCCGGGCGGCGACCACCTGGTGGCAGGTTATGCCCCCTTGGCGCAGCGGAACCCCGCGTCGTTAAAACCGATGCCGGGATCGATATAAAACCGATAGGCAGTGCGGTAGAAGTGCGACAGGGTGTAGTGGCCAATGCCGCCCCAACCGCCGCCGCGAATGACCTTGTTGCGCTGGCCAAAGTCCTTACTGTGGTAGGTGGAGCCGGGATAGGCATCGTACCAGCTATCGGTCCACTCCCACACGTTGCCCACCATGTCCATCACCCCGTAGGGGCTGGCCCCTTCCGGGAAGTGACCGCCCGGAGTGACGTTGCCGATGCGGGTGGAGCCGGTGTTGCCCTTCATCTTGTCAAACTCGTTGCCCCAGGGGAACTCCCGCCCGTCGGTACCACGGGCGGCCTTCTCCCACTCGGCTTCGGTGGGCAGACGCTTGCCCAGCCATTGGCAGTAACGGTCGGCTTCGTACCAGTTCACCCCGGTCACCGGCAGGTCCAGTACCTCGCCCTTCATGGTCTCGGGCTTCCAGCCCCGCGGTGCCGGTGCGCCGGTAGCACTTAAATAGAGCTGAAATTTGCCGTTGGGTACCTCGAAGATATCAATATAGTAAGCGGGCAGGTTCACCTGATGCGCCGGGTGCTCGTCCAGATACCACGGCTTCATGCTGCCGAACTCCTTGGCCCGACCCTCGGTATCTTCATCGTCAGACCCCATGGTGAACGGCCCTGCCGGGATATACACCATGCCTTCCGGGGCGTGAGAGGTCTTGTCAAAAAACAGCGGTGTGGAGCTGTCGGTAGCCGGTTGGCAGGCAGCCAGCACGGTCAACAGAGAGGCCACCAGCAGCGGCGAGATAAGTCGTTTCATGGACGGGTACGCTTTCGATTGGGGAGCGGATCCGCCGCCGAATAGGCACAGCGGAACCCGAAGGTGTCATTACGGGTGTTGGGGATAAAAAAGCCACGATTGTAGGTGGGCGCACTAATACCGCAGCGGTAAAACTCGCAGTCAAACCAGGAGCCACCGCGCACAATGCGATAGGTTTCGCCGTAGTTGGGGTTGGAACGGGTATTGCCGGGGTACGGCTTGTACCAACTGTCGGTCCACTCCCACACGTTGCCCGCCATGTCGAGCGCACCGTAGGGGCTTGCACCCAGCGGGAACTGCCCCACCGGGCTGGTGTGACCGATACCGGACTGGGGTGAGTTGCCCAGACTGGCATCAAAGATATCGCCCCAGGGGAACTTCAACCCGTCGGTGCCACGGGCGGCCTTTTCCCACTCGAATTCGGTGGGCAGTCGTTTGCCGCGCCACACACAAAAGTCGCGGGCGTCGTACCAGGAGACCTCCACCACCGGGTGGTCGCGCAATGCGTTGGGGGGACGATGACCACCCCAATGGGCGGGGGCCTCCCTGCCCGTGGCCATAGTGAAACGGTGAAAATCGCTGTTGGTCACTTCGTGTTTGTCGATATAGAAGGTCGGCAGGGTACGCTCCTGCATGGGGCCTTCATCCTTGTGGCGGGTATCATCTCCCAGCACAAACGGGCCACCCTCGACCCGCACCATCTGCTGCACAATGGTTTGCGGATTGCGGGCCAGCACCGGGTCCGGTCGCACACTGCTGACGGTATCGCGAGCGCGGCTCTCCAGATGAGAAACGCGGGTCAGCCCGGCCACATCGGCACCGTGACAACGGGCACAATCATTTTTAAGGGTGGTGGCGCGGGGCCGACGCCTGGGCTCGGCATGACAGGCAGAGCACTGGGCCAGCACCCCCTCGGCAATGCCCTCGTGGGCGGCGGGCACCTGCGCATAACTGACAGGAGTACCGATGAGCGCTATCCCGCCCAAAAGCCCCGCCAGACTCCACAGGAGCGGGCCGGAAACCGACCGATAAACCCTCGACAGCGACAAAAAAACCATAGCTTGTAAATATAGTAAAAAATGGCCTCATAATCAATCGTACCGCCCGTTTGCCCCCTGCAACTTGAAGCTTTTCAGGGATGTGCTACCTTTGAATTGGGGATCGCTTTCGCAATCAGATCGCTCTGTTTGCAACCGGCCAGGACGGCTTGGTTTGCGCGGGGGTGTCGGCGTCCATAAACGCGATAACGAACGGTCTCTCCGGCCTTCCGGGCCGATGCTCGACCAGCTACCACACGGTCAGGTGATGGCTTCGCCTCCTCCCTGATTGATCGGTACTACTTCAAGGAGCGTGCTGACCCGGAAGGTCGTTTTTTATCTGCACAAACAGCCGGTCGAATGCGGGTGCCACCTGCCCCCAGTCGAACCGCCTCACCTGCGCCGATGACTCATGGTCGCGGGCGCGATCCGGGTCGTTGCAAAGCGTTTTCAGGCGCTGTTTCAGTTCGGCTCCGTCCCCCACCAGACAGCCTGGCCCCATCGACCCTGCCAAATCCGGATAGTTGAGCCGGTTGGCCAATAGCGGCAGACACCCCGCCGCCATGGCCTCCACCACACTTAGCCCGAAAAAATCGTGGTGGGCCAACGACATCACCACATCGGCCCGTTGCAGTAACGCCACATACTCGGCCCGGTCCGGCAGATAGCCCCAGTGATCGATGCGGTGGGCCAGCTGCTGCTTGACCCGCTCAAATACAGACGGTTGGCGCTGATAGGACTCCCCCGCCACCAACAGCCGAAAGTCAGCCCCCTGCCGGTCCAGCGCCATGAGTGTTTCGAACAGCTCTTCCGGGTTTTTATCGTGCTCCCAACGGTGGTTCCAGAGCAGGGTCAATGGACCGCTGCGGGGGGGGCGATCACCCGCAAGCTCGTACCAATCGACGCCCACCGGTAACACGCCAGACCGTTGGGCCAAGGCCGTTACCAACCCTTTGGGGGCGTGATCCGGAGAGGCCGCCAGCACCGTCTCGGCGGCCTCAAAAAAGGCCTGCTGGTGGTAGCCTGAATTAAACAGCAGATGGTCTGCCACCGCCGCACCAGACAGGTTGGCCAGAGGGTAGGCCCGATCCAGTTGATGGTGTTCACTCAATGGATACACGAGCTGGTTTTCGTGAAAATAGAGCAGGCTGGGAGTCTGCCGATACAGCCGCCGGGTGACCCCCAAAAAGTCCGGCAGGTGGACAAAGTCAGAGGCGAAGATCAGGTCGGCGGGGGGGCGCTCGGCCAGCGCCTTTTGCCCCAGTGTCAGGCCGGAGCCGGTCTGTCGCCACTTCCAGAAACGACCGGGCAGGGTCAGCAGGTGCCAGCGGTGGCGGCTGTGGGCCACCAGGCCATCTAAAAATGCCCGGTGGGCACCGCTGTACCACGGCTCCAGCGCCAGAATATCGAGTACCGCCTCGCTGTCGTGGGCCGTGCGGGCCATGGCCGTCACCGGCTACAGGGCCTCCAGCAGATCACACAGGGCGGCGGCCCGCTGCATGTCGTCGGCATGCCCCAACTGCAACTGGAAGGCGTGCTGGCTGGTGAATTTAATGGCCGACCCGTATTCGGCCATGAGCATGCGCAGGCCCGATTCCGACATGGTGTTGTGGGCATCGAAGGTGACGTGGACCACCCCCTTGCCGGTATGCTCCAACTGCACGACCCGCAAGCGCAGGGCGACCGCCTTGAGCCGGGCGGACAGCAGCAGACAGCCCACCGGCTCCGGGGTTGGACCAAACCGGTCACGTAGTTCCTCCGCCAGCGGGGCCACATCGGCCGGGTCGGCAATGCTGGCAATGCGTTTGTAGATGGTCAGGCGAATGCCACCATCCGGCAGGTAGTCATCAGGGATCGCGCCGTTCAACCCCAGCCGGATAGACGGCTCAATGGCGGGGATGGTCGTGCCACCGCGAATCTCGGCCATGGCCTCCTTGATCAGGCCCATGTAGGTTTCGATGCCCACTGCGGCGATATGGCCGGACTGTTTGTGGCCGAGCAGGCTACCCGCCCCACGGATCTCCAGATCGCGGGCGGCAATACGAAAGCCGGAGCCTAATTCAGTAAAGGCCTGAATGGCGTTGAGCCGCTCCTTGGCCTCACCGCTCCAGCCCTCTTCCGGCCCCAGCATGTAGGCGTAGGCCTGCCGCTGGGAGCGCCCCACCCGACCGCGCAACTGATACAACTCCGACAATCCAAAACGATCGGCCCGGTTGATGATAATGGTATTGGCGCGGGGAATATCCAGCCCCGACTCGACGATGGAGGTCGACAGCAGGATGTCCACCGCCCCATCGATAAACCGGCCAATGGTGCTCTCAAGCTCCTTCTCGGCCATCTGGCCGTGGGCGATGGCGATACGCGCTTTGGGTACCAGATCGGCCAGCATGCGGCCCATGCCGCCAATGTCCTTGACCCGGTTATGGACAAAAAAGACCTGTCCGTCCCGCGCCATCTCCCGCTCAACGGCCTCAGCGATCAGGGTGGGATCAAACCGCGCCACACGGGTTTGAATGGCGCGCCGGTCCGGCGGCGGGGTCTCCAGCAGCGACATATCACGCACACCGATGAGCGACAGTTGCAGGGTGCGTGGAATGGGGGTAGCGGTGAGGGTCAGCACATCCACATCGGTTTTCCACTGTTTGATGCGCTCCTTGTGGGCCACACCAAAGCGCTGCTCCTCATCCACGATCAACAGCCCCAACCGTTTAAAGCGGGTGCGGCTGGACAGCAGTTGATGGGTGCCGATGACCAGATCGACGGTGCCGTTGGCAAGGCCTTCCATAATCGCCTTGCGCTCTTTCTCACCGTGCAGCCGCGATACGGTTTCAATGCGGAACGGAAACGGCGCAAAGCGCTTCAAGGCGGTGGTGTAGTGCTGTTGGGCCAGCAGTGTTGTAGGCACCAGCAGTGCCACCTGACGCCCGTCGGCCATGGCCTGAAACGCAGCCCGGAACGCCACCTCGGTTTTGCCGTACCCCACATCACCACACACCAGCCGGTCCATGGGGCGGGGGCGCTCCATGTCAGCCGAAATGTCGGCGATGGCGCGCAACTGATCCGGGGTTTCGGTATAGGGGAATCCGGCGGCAAAGGCCAGCCCGTCGCCACCGATGGGCGGGAAGGCGTGACCGACGGCCACCTCCCGCGCCGCGTGCAGCTCCACCAGCTCCTGGGCCAGTTCGGTCAGCTCCTTGCGGACCTTTTTGCGGGTCTTGTCCCACCCTTTTCCACCCAACTTGTCGAGGGTGGGCAGGCCCTCGCTGCCGGCGTACTTTTGCACCAGATGCAGGTGGTCCATCGGTACATAGATGCGGTCGCCGTCCCGGTACTCCACCTCCAGAAAATCGGCGGTGATCCCACCCGCTTCCAGCCGTTTCAGCCCCCGATAGACGCCGATGCCGTGGTTGCCATGCACCACCGCATCACCCGCCTGCAGGTCGCTGAAGGTGCTTAAAAAACGGGCCATCCGCGCCCGTGGTGGCGGCGTCAGCACCGCCTGTCGGCCAAACAGCTCGGCCTCGTTCAGGTAGGTCACCTGCCGGTCACCCTCGGCCCCGCAGAAACCACGCGACAGGGTGCCAATCAACAGGTCCACCTGACCGGTGCGGCTACCCACTGCAATGTCATGGTCTGCCAGCACCGCCGCCAGCGCGTCGGCGCGCGTCTGATCCGGGCAGACCACGGTCACCGGGCCGTCGTCACACAGGGCGGCAAGCTGCTCAAAACGGGCCGCCAGGCGTCCGCCGTCAGGCGCTTCAGATGTCTCATCCAGCGGCCCTAGCCCCAGTTGCGGCAAGGTCTTCCAGCGACCCAGCGGCGAGTCATCCAACTCCTGATCGTAGGGCGGCAGTTGCACTGTTTCGCCGCCCACGGCCAACCGATCCAGCGGCACATAGAGGGCGTCGTCTTCAGGCACGATGGTGCCGTGACGACGCTCGTCATCCATGGCCTCGGCGGCCTTTCGGGCCAGGGTATCCGCCACCCCGGTCACCCCTTCCGGGTCGGACCAGACCATTCGCAACGGGCCATCAAAGTAGTCATCCAGTGCCGCCATCGGCTCGTCATAAAAGAACGGTGCCCAGGTCTCGATCCCGGCGGTGCGGGGGGTGCGCGACAGGCGACTGGTCTCCAGCGTGATCGATGCATCGTCCAGCCCGCGCTGCTCGGCCAGATCGGCGACCTGTAGCTGGGCCCACTCGATCATCTCGTCATCGTTGGGCAGTTCGGTTACCGGCGGCACCAATAGCCGCTTGATCGGACCCGTCGAGCGCTGGTCCACCGGATTAAAGCCGCGTACCGAATCGACCTGATCACCAAACCACTCCACCCGGCACGGCCCTTCCGGCTGACCGGGCACCAGTGGTGGATAGATGTCGAGGATGTCGGCACGGATGGAAAACTGGCCCGGTAGCTCTACCTGCGCCGCCCGCACATAACCCATGGTGGCCAGCAGATTGGGCAGTTCTGCCGGGTCCATCTCCAGCCCCGGCCAGAGGGTCATGGAGTAGCGCGTTAATACGGTTTTGGGCGGCAGCCGGTGCAACACCGCCGCCACCGGGGCCACCAGTATGGGCATCGCCTGCTCTGTTTTCATCAGTGCCAGCAACACCGCCATACGCCCGCCTGCCACCTCTGGCAGGGGCGAGACAAACTCGTGGGGCAGGTTGTCCCAACTGGCCAGATGCAGGGGGGCTGGTAGTTCAAAGCGGTTGGCAAACAACCGTAAGTCGGCTGCCATCCGCTCGGCCGATTCCGGGGTGGGGGTCACCACCAGTGTCGGACGTGGCTGTGCGACCTGTAGTCTGCACAGATAGTGGGCATCGGCACCGGCGGGTGGGCCACTCACCGGTCCAACAACCGGCACAATTTGGGAAGAAGGGGTGCTGTTCATGGGAACCGGCTATTGTATGCCAGACAGACCGTCTGGACCAACCGGTCCAGCTGCCCGCTACCACACGCTGGTGCCCATGCCGTCCTTGTCCCCCAGGTTATTGATGACCACACCGGGCACGGT
>JALWRU010000463.1 GCA_026994095.1 Nitrospira sp.
TTACCCTGGTGTACGACCATCACACCCGCGAACTGGCAGAGACCCTCACCCATTTGCAGCACTCGTTTGAGGGCCGCATCATCAGTGTATTACATGTGCATCTGGATCATCATAACTGCCTTGAGGTGCTGGTGGTGCAAGGCAAGAGCCGCCTGTTACAGGCCTTTGCCGACAAGCTGCTGGGGATTCGCGGGGTCAAACACGGCAAACTCACCGCCACCACCACCGGCAAGGACATGAACTCCGGCAAAAATCACCACAACCACCACACCGCCCACTAATCAGGCCAGCACTTCCCGCGCTAACCACTGCCGCGCCAGCGCAAAAGCCTGCGCCCGATGACTGATGGCGGCCTTGGTAGCGGCGGGCATCCGGGCAAAGGTCTGGCCCTGCTCCGGCACATAAAATAGCGGGTCGTAACCAAAACCCTCACCACCAGACAGACCATCGGCGATCACGCCGTCACAACGGCCTTCAAAAGTCACCGGCGTCCGTCCGGGAACCACGACCGCTACCACACAAACAAACGTCGCTGTACGTTGCGCAGCAGGTACATTGGCAAGCGCCGCCAGCAATTTTTGGTTGTTGTCCTGATAGGTGCAGTCGGGACCGGCATAACGGGCAGAATAGAGCCCCGGCGCGCCCTCCAGCGCGTCCACGCACAGGCCGGAATCGTCACCCAGCGCCATCAGGCCGGTGGCCTCCGACAGAGCCTCGGCTTTTAACAGGGCGTTACCAGCAAAGGTGTCGGCAGTCTCTTCCACATCGGGAAGCGCATCAAAATCGGCGCGGGTCTTTAAGGTGAGCGGCAACCCTGCCAGCAGTTCGGCCATCTCCCGCGCTTTGTCCCGGTTGCCAGTGGCCAGCAACAGGGCCGGGGTCATTTGAACAGCCCCGCCACCAGCGGACGCTGCACATCAACCAACTGGGCCACTCCCACGGTGGCCAGATCCACCAGCCGGTCCAGCGAAGCCCGTGGAAAGGGCGCGTCTTCAGCGGTGCCTTGCACCTCAACCAGATCACCGTTGCCGGTCATGACCACATTCATGTCCACTTCGGCTTTGACGTCCTCTTGATAGCAGATATCCAGGAGGTGCTCCCCACCGACAATGCCGACGCTGATGGCTGCCAGATGGTCGGTGATGGGGTTGCTGGCCAGACGGCCCTTTTTACGCAACCCCTCCACCGCCAGACAGAGGGCCACAAAGGCCCCGGTGATACTGGCGGTACGGGTGCCGCCGTCGGCGCGGATGACATCGCAATCGATCCAGATGGTGCGCTCCCCCAAACGGGTCAAGTCGGTGACTGCCCGCAGGCTGCGACCGATCAACCGCTGAATCTCCTGGGTACGGCCAGTCACCTTGCCACGGGACGCCTCGCGGGAGGTGCGGTCGTGGGTAGCACGGGGCAGCATAGAGTACTCCGCCGTCACCCACCCTTTGCCCTTGCCGCGCATCCAGCCCGGCACCCGCTCCTCTACACTGGCGGTGCAGATCACATGGGTATTACCCATCTGAATGAGGGCGGAGCCCTCCGCATAGGGCATGGTGCCCGGTTCAATGGAGACGATGCGCAGTTCGTCTGCGGCACGTTGGTCAGGACGGCTCATACCCTATCGGGCCTTTAACAATCGATGGAATTAAATTCAGGCTGGTAGACCACCGCCTGCTGGCCGCCACTGGCCTTGGCATGGTACATGGCCTGATCGGCAGCACGCACCAGATCGGTGGGGTTGTCCCCATGCTGCGGGTATCCGGCCACACCAAAGCTGGCCCCCAGCGGAGCTTCGCCAATCTCGGTTAAAAAGACGGTCTCTTCGATGGCTTTACACAGCCGGTTGGCGATCTCCAGCGAGACCTCAATGGTGGTATTCGGCAGAATCACCACAAACTCGTCGCCCCCGTAGCGGGCGATCACATCGCCGCTCCGCAGGTTGTCACTCAATACCACCGCTACCTCACCCAACGCCTTGCTGCCCGCCAGATGGCCGTGGGTATCGTTGATGGCCTTGAACTTGTCCAGATCCAGAAACAGCAATCCCAGCGGCTGGTCCGGGTGGCCCTCCGGGCTGAACTGCATGTCCAGAAACTGGCGAATATAACGGTGGTTAAAGAGTTGGGTCAGGTCGTCGGTGATGGCCAGGTCAGCGGTGCGGCGGTACAGCAACGCCCGATCCACCGCCATGTGGCTCTGCTCCAGCAAGCGTTCCAGCCGTTGATGATGGGCGTCGGTAAGTGGGCTGGCGTCCGCGTCCAGCGAGATAATCAACGCCGCCAGCGGCCGCTTGCGGTGCAAAATCGGCACCACCAGCACCTCGGACAAGGGCCCCGGCATGACCAGATCTTCTGGTCGAGGCTCCTGTGAAGCCAACGCCTCTGCATCCAGATGCATCGGCTGTCCGGTACGCAGCACCTCGCCACAGCACCCCTCTAGAATGGAGAACACCACATCGTCTGGCGGGGTGTACCCGCAGGCCTCGGTCAACCGGTAAACCCGCCGTTCACCACCGGTGACATACAAGGTGGTATGGCTGGGACGCAGGTAGTCGTGCACACCACGGGCGATGATAGCCAGCACCTCCTGATCGTCCAGAGTGGCGGTCAGTTGCCGCCCCAGCGCCATGAAGAACTGTAGTTCTTCCTGAACCTGGGCCAGTTCGGCCTGATGCTGGGTCGTGTCGGTCATAGGAGCCATGGATACCGGTGGTAACGGTTGCCCGCTACCAGCGATCTCACTCTTCCGCGCCGTGGCATTTTTTAAATTTTTGACCCGATCCGCAGGGGCAGGGGTCGTTACGTCCAACCTTCTCTTCTGCCCGGTACGGCTCCGCTTTGGGTACCGCCTCCGGGGCCATCTCTTCACCCATCTCGCCAGCGGCTCCGGCTCCAGCGGCCATGGCA
>JALWRU010000464.1 GCA_026994095.1 Nitrospira sp.
GCCCACACCCGGTCATCCCCACCCACGAACGGTTAATCGTGGCGCTGGACGTACCCGACAGCAACGCCGCCCGACAACTGGTGACAACGTTGGGGGACGCCGTATCGTTCTATAAAATCGGGCTGGAACTGCTCATGAGCGACGACTACTGGTCGCTGTTGCGCTGGCTCACCGGGGAAAAGGGCAAGAAGGTGTTTGCCGACCTCAAGTTGCACGATGTGCCTGCCACGGTCGCGCGGGCAGTCAGCCGCCTGAGCGGTCACCCCATTGAGCTATTGACCGTACACAGTTATGGCGAGATGGTCACCGCCGCAGTGGAGGCTGCTCAAGCGCCCCTCAAGCTGCTTGCGGTAACGGTGCTGACCAGCATGGATCAGGCCGATTTGCAGGCCACCGGTTGCGACCACTCACCAGAGCAAACGGTGTTAACACGGGCCAAAACCGCCCTGTCTGCCGGGGCCCACGGGGTGGTGGCATCCGGGCGCGAGGCGGCGATGCTACGGCGGGAATTGGGGTCGGAGTTTGTGATTGTCACCCCGGGTATCCGCGCAGCCAACGCCGCCAGCGACGACCAAAAGCGCACGGTCACCGCTGGTGAAGCCATCACCAACGGGGCCAGCTATATCGTGGTGGGGCGGCCCATTAAACATGCCGCCGACCCCCGCGCCGCCGCACAGGCAATTCAGGCGCAGATTGCGGAAGCCTGCACCGGAAGCTAGCCGTGCGCTGCCCGTGCAAACGGCAGGGTAATGGTGGTGATCCACAGGGACTGCCAACGGCTGCGCCGCCCGTCGTCAAATTGCACCTGCTCGGTGCGCGCCAACAGATCCAGCCACAGCGGCCCCACAGGTAACCGCTGCCATCTTAGCCCCACCTGTCGATGATCCTCACGGGCCGGTTCAGAGAACCGCTGCACCCGCCAGCCCAGCGACAGGGCCACCCGGCCTTGGGGACCGTCATGACTGAACTCCAGTGTCGCCGCCCGCCCGTCCGGCCCGGCCGGGTCACCCATGATACGGCCTCGATAGGTATAACCGGACTGGTACACCCCGTGCCGATACCAGACCTGATGGCCCCACCGTTTATGGTCATACACCACATCGGTGGCGACAAATTCGGCCCGCACCGTAACCCGGCGCTGCCCCCCCAGCCCGGCCAGCAACGCCCCACCCCGCAGGGCCGGTTTGGTAGGCAAGAAGCCCGCTTCATCCTCACCAGCATACTCGCCGTACAGGGTCAAACCCCGCCCCGCCGATAGTGGCAGGTGCAACGCCAGATCAATGGACCCGATCGAGTTACTGGTATCGTTGGTGACCAGATTGCGGCCGGTGAGAATGGTGGCGAAATCCGACAGGGACGCGCCGTGGCCACGACCGCCAAACTGAATGGCACGGGACACACCCCAGGTCGCCCAAGTAAATGGGTGCCACTCCAGCCGCAGCCCGCTCATCAGCGCATGGGGGACCATCCGATCGGCCTCCAAACGGGAGGTAAACAGATCGAAACGGAAACGCCCCAGCCGCGACAGATCACCGGGCAAGGTGGCGGCCTGGACCATGTTCAGACGCACGGTCGGGCGCGGCGCAGCCTGATCGGTCAGCACAAAGCCGCCCAGTCGGCCCACCCCCCATACCAGCGGCTGCACCCCGCCAGAGAGCTGTAAACCCCGCCCGCGCCACAGCAGGTACGCCTGTTGCCAAAACCGGTTCCCCGGTTGCGCCCGACCCAGCCCCAACTCCGGGGCTACGACCAGGGTCAGGCTGTTGGTCGGGCGGCCCTCCAGCCGCAGTTGCAACAAGGCCCCGTCATGTTCACCGTAGGTTGCCCCGCCGTCACCTTCCAGCAGCGGCGCACCGGCCTGTGCCGGTACCGGGGCATGACGAACCGGCACCCCATCCACCCACGAGGCACGACCACGAAGCTGGCCGGTCAGTCGCGCTTGTTGACGAGCAATGGTCTGTTGCCATTGGCGCAGCCGTTGCCGGTCGCTGTCGTACTGAAGTGGTGGCAGACCATCCAGCAAGGTCGCCAACTGGCCCCATCGATAGGGGCGCATACCGTCCAGATCGGCAGGCAACAACCCGCGCGCGACCCATTCAGACACCTGCTCGTAGAGCGGGTCATCCAGCGGAATAAAGGCATCGGCCCCGTAGGCGGGCGAGGCCACCAGGCCCAGCCACAAGCCGAGGCTCAACAGCAGCGTGCGAAGTAGCACCGCAGGGTGCAAACCGATGCCGCCCGACCGGCGGATCAGGCGGAAGTTTCGCGCAGGTTGCCGGTCTTTTTCAACGAGCGGATCAAGAGGGTGAGCAGCCCCACCAGCAGCACCCCGCCCACAGTCCAGCCCAGCATGCCCGCCGCCTGTTCCCAGCCGTAACGGACCACCTGCTCGTACCCCAGTACCGCCAGCAGGGTAACCAGTGCGGTGGCGTCAGTGGTGTACTCTTTGACGATCACCCGCTTCCAGCTAAAGTCGTGGGTGGCAAAGGTCGCTTTCAGGCCAGCCAGCCGGATCGACCAGCGCGGCGTGGTTTGGCACCACCGCACATAGGTGTCGCCAAACTTCTCCAGCAAAAAACGTTCTTCTGCTGCGACAATGGCAATGTAGGACAGCACAAAAAAACCGCCCCCTACCAGCAGTACCCACAGGGAGCCGTGCACCACAAAGGTGCCCAGCAAAATCAAGAGGTTCCCCACATAGAGCGGATTGCGGCCATGGGCAAACATGCCACCGGTCACCAGATCGTCGGCATAGACCTGTTTGTTGACCCCGCCGCGCTTGATGTACTCCATACCCACCACGACCCAGCGCAGCACCATTCCAGCCAGCATAACCAGCAGCCCGGTCACGTTGGCAGCCAGCCCGGTGCCCGGCTCTACCGGCGGCGGCATGAGCA
>JALWRU010000465.1 GCA_026994095.1 Nitrospira sp.
TCCGGCTCCAAAAACAGGTCTTCACCAAAATGCTCGTCCTGAGTGGCCATCATGGCCTGCCAGGAACGGGCCGGTAACAGGCTGGGGTGGTAGGGCATATGGCAATCGCCACACTCGGCGTTATACAGTTCGCTCTGCGGCAGTTCGCGCCCCACAAAGGCCACATAATCGCCATCAGCCCGGTAGCCCTGGGCCACCAGCGCGGCGATCAGCGCGGCGGACAGCCCCAGCACCAGCGCGGCAATTTTACGGTGGTTGGGCACCGGCGGATGATCGGCGCCGACCCACTTGTGGCCGTGAATCATGGCCGGGATCAGCCCTTCACCCGACTCGGCGCGCTGCATACGGCCTTCAATAAAGACCCCCATAATATGCAGCGGCACCAGCGTCAACATGGCCCCCACAGCGACCTCATGCAGTTCCCGAAAGAGACCGGAGCGGGGCAGATCAAAGAGAGTGAACAGCGGTCCGTGGCCCTCTTCCAGCCCCAGCACCATCACCCCGGTGAGGGAGGCGGACAGCGACAGCCCCAACAACCCCAGCACCGCCCACCCGGCCAGTGGATTGTGGCCCACATGTTGGGGAACGCGCCGTTGCAGCAGGGCCAGCGCATGTTCTTTCACCTGCGGCCAGCCGGTGACAAATTCAGAGAAGCGGGCAAAGTGACTGCCGGAAAAACCCCACACGATACGAAACACCACCAATCCAACGATCAGGTAACCGGCCAGCACATGGATGTGCAGCAGGCGGTCGTTCTCGGCGGTGTACCAGGCGGTGGCAAAGGATGCCACCAGCAGCCAGTGGAACACCCGGATGGGGGCATCCCACACCACCTGTCGGCGGGTATTGGATTGATCGGCGGGGGGGATGTCGGTCGTTTGGCTCATGGTCCAGCGTTCCAAAATCTGTAGCAGCGGCGAATTACCTCATACTCACAGCCCCAGAATAACGGGGCAATCTGAACCGATGCTGAACGGGAGGGTAATTATTTTAGGGGAGTGACTGGCTCAGGCGCTCACTTGAACAGGTCTGTGATGGTACGCATTGGCAACATCAGCCGATTGGGTGAATGGACCATCGGCAAAAAACCCATGTGCTGGTAAAATTTTTGGGCCTGTTCGTCTTTGGCGTCCACCACCACGGCGAACGACGCCACTTGTTCTGCCACTTGAGCGCTTCTGCGCAGCGCATCCATTAACAGGAACTCACCCAGCCCTTGTTTTTGGCTGGACAGCGCTACTGCCAATCGCCCCAACAAAGTAACAGGCACCGTAGGAAACCGGGGAAGCCTGCTGGCCAACTTCCCGGTCAGGCTATCCAGGTCAATTGACGATTGCAATAAGGTATAAAACCCCAATACCTCGTCCTGATCAGGAAGAACTGCTACATAGGGACTGGATACATATTTTTTGGCATTTTGAAGCGCATAATTGCGAAGGTATAGGTCTAGCTCTTCCGCTCCGCAGGAAAATTGACTCCGTTGTTGGGACCGGGTCAGTCGCGTGATGGTCCACGCAGCTTGAGACACTACTCGTGATGCTGCCGATAGTGCTTGGCAGCAGCACGTAACCGCTGGCTGGCAGCGGGGGGCTCATTCAATATCTGGGCGAACCGTTGCTGATCTTTGGCATCCAGTTCGATCAGGGCATAATCACGAATCACCTGTACTGCGGCAGCCTGAGCGCTACTTACCAGAAAATCGGTAAGGCCCCGGCCCTGCAAGGCGGCTGCACGGGCAAACAACTCTTTTTCCTCCAGGCTAACGCGGGCCTCCAGTCGTGCCGATTTTCGGAGCGTTCGCCGAGCCGTTTTCGGTGATGGCTTAGTAGATGTTTTACTCATGGCAATGCCTCAAACAGGTTCATACCCTTAATATTAAGGTACGGCAATTTGCCGTACACGTCAAATTTTTTGCTGATGGCAAACCGGTAAAGGACCACCTGTTTTCTCAGCCTCGTCCCTCCAGAATATCAACTGGCGTAGGCGTTCGATTTGGGCGTGTACGTGACGCCGCAGGTGAGCGAAATACCGGAAGCGTACTTCTGTACGTCGAGGATTTTCGGGAGCCGGAGGGGGCGCTCACGCACTAAATCAGAGAAAACTCCAGTTCGTCCCCTAAAACGCCAGTAACGCAAGTCAATATGAAAGACATTCCGCCACGCTGTCACCAACCCTAACAATAACGACCATACGTTCGATTATTGATTGCCAATCTTGATGAAAGGACATCCTATCTTGGCAGACCAACCATTCAAACTAAAACCCCTTACCGAAATCCTTGCGCCATCCCCTCCTAAAATGCGCAACCAGGTTCGGTGGCGAGGCCGCCGGGGAGAGTTAAAACCCATGTGGGCAATACTAGACAGTAGACCGCCTGCTGAATGGGTTCCTCCAAGTGGCCCACCGACACCCCTTGAAGCACAGGCTCCAGAGAGTAGGAGCACCCATTCGACACTGCCATCACCGCAGAATCAACTTGACCAAAGCGCGGCAGATAGACGACAGTCCGGAAGTTGGTGGAACTTTCCCGCAAATTTCCAAAAGGCAATCGACATTGGAAAGGAAGAGTCGCGAAAGCGACCAGGTTCCCACAACGATCTGGGTGACGCCATGCGACACGCGGAGTGGATGCGAAGGACCCGGCAGCAAACCAACGGCTTTACCGCCTGGCTGGCGGGTACCGGTTACGAAATTAATAACCTGCTGGACGGCAACCCTTTGAACGAGACCGTCATGGACTTACATAACAACGCTGAAGGTCGTGCCGCAGGTGCTGAAGACCGACCGGTCAACCCGGCGCATCTACGGACGCTTCCTCCCGGTGCCCCACGCTACCTGCCCGGATTAAAGCGAGACCGGCGATGAGGTGGGC
>JALWRU010000466.1 GCA_026994095.1 Nitrospira sp.
ACCTTGACCGTCTGACTGGTGCCGTCCGGCGCACGGGCGATGCAGTCGGTAAAGGTGCCGCCCCGGTCGATCCAGAATTCCCACATGCCTTGCATGACGCTATGGTACGGGACCAGACGTTACAATGGCAGGCTATGCCACGTCTGTTTATTGCCATTACGCCGCCCCAGGCCGTTTGCCAGCACCTGTCACTGCTGTGTCACGGGCTGCCGGAAGCCCGCTGGATGGAGACATTTCACCTCACCGTGCGCTTTATCGGAGAAGTGGATGGGGCCAGTGCGCTGGACATTGAAGCGGCCCTGCACGACGTTGACCTGACCGCATTTTCCCTGACCCTGTCCGGTACCGGCCATTTTCCACCGCGGGGGGCGGCCAAGGTCTTGTGGGCCGGACTCATGCCGCCGACCGACCCGTTGGTACGGCTCAAGCACCGGCTGGATACCGTGCTGGAAGGGGTCGGTGTCGGCCCGGACCCGCGCCACTTTGCCCCCCACATCACCCTGGCCCGACTACGGGGCACACCAGACCGGCGGGTGGCTCAGTGGCTGGCCCACTCTGCCGGTTTCCTGTCCACCCGGTTTGCGGTCACCCATTTCGAGTTATTTTCGAGTACCCTCACCGGGGACGGTGCCCGCCACCGATTGATTGCTCGATACCCGCTCAAGGTTGCAACACAATGAAAAGCCATCGACAGGAACTCTGGTTTGAAGTACCCGCCCGCAGGGGCTTCATCAACATCACCCCGGATATCGATTCGGTGCTGGCCGACAGCGGTGTGCAGGAGGGGCTGATACTGGTCAATGCCATGCACATCACCGCTTCGGTCTTCATCAACGATGACGAACCGGGCCTGCACCACGACTACGAACAGTGGCTGGAGGGGCTGGCCCCGCACGAACCGATCGGCCACTACCGCCACAACGATACCGGCGAAGACAACGGCGATGCCCATCTAAAGCGTCAGGTCATGGGGCGCGAGGTGGTGGTGGCCATCACCGAAGGACGGCTGGACTTCGGCCCGTGGGAACAGATTTTTTATGGTGAATTTGACGGTCGCCGCCGCAAACGGGTGCTGGTGAAGGTCATTGGTGACTAACGGCTCCCTGCCAGCGGTCATCCCGCCCGGTGCCAATCTGCCGGTACCGGTGGTCAAGCGCGCCCCTGCCGACACCCCCGGCAAAGGCCAGGTGGTGCTGGTGACCGGAGCCTCCAGCGGGATTGGCCGATGTGTGGCCGAAGGGCTGCACAAACGTGGCTACCGGGTATTTGCGACGGTTCGCAAACCTGCCGACGAAACCCATCTGCAACAACAGGGGATTGAAACCCTCTGTTTTGATCTGGCTGACAGCAGCGCCATTTATGACGCGGTTGAGCAGCTCCTGATTGCCACCGGCGGCAAGCTGTACGGACTGTTTAATAACGCGGCTTACGGGCTGGCGGGGGCGGTGGAAGATCTGCCCAGAGATGCCCTCAGGGCACAGTTCGAGATCAATGTGCTGGGGCTGCACGACCTCACCTGCCGGGTGCTGCCCGCCATGCGCCGTGCCGGAGCAGGCCGCATCATCATGAACAGTTCGGTTCTGGGGCGGGTGGCGGTGCCGCTCATGGGCGGCTATGTGGCCAGCAAATATGCGCTGGAGGGGCTGACCGACACCCTGCGGCTGGAGCTTCGCGGTAGCGGAATCCACACGGTGCTGATCGAGCCGGGCCCCATTCGGTCGCGCTTTCGTAGCACCGCCCTGTCGGTGTTTGAACAACAGGTCGACACCCGCAACAGCCCTCACCACGAGCGCTATCGGGATGCCACCCGGCGGCTGCAACAGCCCGGTGACCCGATGCCGTTTACGCTCGGCCCGGAAGCGGTGCTGGACAAAGTCATCCTGGCGCTTGAAAAGAAGCGTCCTCGGGCCCGCTATCCGGTCACCCTGCCCGCTCACCTGATGGCCGGATTCAGCCGTCTACTGCCTACCCGCCTGCTCGACCGGATCCTGTCTCTGCGCTGACGCGCTCCCCACCTCCCGCCCGCCATCCCTCCCCTGCCCAATGCCGGGCAGGTTTGTGATTACCTCCGGACGCCAACCAACCGAAGAAGTAGGTAGTGGATTGATTGCAATCCCCAATACGTACGGATTCGTGCACAGAAGCGATCACTAACAAGGTCATCAGGACCAAACGATGAATCACAAATCAAGCATAACTAATTGATGTTGTTTGATATTTTTAGATTCATAAAAAATTGGTCCGTGTGTTGCTTATACAGCGAAGCCAGAGGATATTCTTAATGTTGTTCACCCGTTCACATCGCGCCGCCGGATTCACGCTGCCAGAAGTCATGGTCACTGTCGGAATTATCGCGATTCTGACCAGCATAGCGATCCCTTCGGTACTGGCGTGGATGCCGGCGATTCAGCTCAAGGACGCGGCATCCGACCTGAAGGGTGCCATTGTTCAAGGCCGTGCCCGCGCCATTAATGGCGGCATTGAGCATCGACTGTTGATGAACAATACCAACGCGACCTATCAGGTTGATCGGGGCAACCGATCGCGTAATTCCACGACCTGGACGCCGGTTATCGGACCGTTTCCTTTGGCCAACGGAGTGACCTATAACGCGGTTTCCGCCGGGATGGAAGGAGCCGCCAACACCCGCTACTTCCGGCTGGCTACCAACGGCAGCATTGTGACCAACCGGGATCAGATCACCGTGCAACTGATAAACGAACCGGCCGATACCTATTTGATCACCGTGCAGCGGCGTACCGGGCATGTCCGCTTGACCAAGGGAGGCTAACACCGGTGCGACACCTGAACCCATTTTGTACCCGGCACAAGGCCCCGGATGAGTCGGGCTTTACCCTGCTGGAGTTGATGATCGCGCTGGTGGTATTTTCCATCGGTATGTTGGGGCTGTCGGGACTGTTTACCTTGCAGATCACCACCAATGCCGACGCACTGCGGCGCAACATCGCCAACAACGTGGCCCTGTCAGCCATGGAAGAGCTCAAGGAAGCCCCTTACTACACTGTACGGGCCTGGGACCCGAAGGCCCCTGCGGCAGAGCGACCGACAGGCATCCCCTGCCTTGGCCCCTCCAACATCGGCAATGCAAACCCTGGCAAGGCCAACGAGGTGGATTGCCTTAACAACACCCAGTTCCCCAGCGATGCCGATTTTGTATCCATGACCGCATTGGCGGCTGATGGCCAGGCAGCAGCCGGTCGCGACTACACCTCGGCAATGGAGGTCAAACGGACGTACTCATTTGTGACCGACTCGCCGGTTGCCAACATGAAAACCATCACCGTACAGGTTGAGTGGCGCGTCGCTGGAAGCACCGATGTACGTTCGATTTCCTACACTACCGTCCGCGACATGGACGCTCGCTAGTCGCCGTACGAGGACCCCATGCAACACTCCTACCCCCCACATTCCCACCGCAAACAAGCAGGCTTCACCCTGGTTGAGTTGCTGATTTCGCTGGTGATTGCCGGCATCATCTCGATTGGCGTGTTTGACATCTATTTAAGCTTTTTCCAGTCCACCGAACGGCAGGATCAGGTGCTGGAGATGCAGCAGAATGCGCGGGTGGCCATCGATGATCTGGAGCGGGATCTGCGCCTCGCCGGAGTCGATGTAACCCGCAACGATGGCGTGCTACCCAATCAGGCTGTATTTGCTTATGGGGCACCCTACGAGATTATCTTCAACGCCAATGTGGATGGCACTCGGGGAGGTATCAAACGCTCTGCCAGCCCCAGTTCGATCCCCTTTGGTGGCGCTGTAACCACCCCTTTTTATGCCCCGGCAGTTGACTACCCGCTGGCGGAGACCATCCGCTGGACGCTGGACTCCTCTAACGACGGCGTCATCGGTGCTGATGACAAGATGAACACCGACAACCCCAATCTGTACCGCCTGACCCGCCAGGTCTACGGCATCAATGGGGCCGGTAACAGTAATGGCCCGGAATCTGCCACCGCCTCAGAGGGGGTGCGGGGGCCAGAGGTGTATTCAGACGGCAGCCGTCCACCAGTGTTGTTCCAGTACTGGATCAAAGAGTGGGATGCCAATACCAACCGGGCTGCCGACGCATCGGAAGACATCAACGGCAACGGTGTGCTGGATGCCTTCCTGTGGGGAGACAGCAACAGCAATGGCATTCTTGATCCGGCAGAAATCACCGATCTGATGACGGGCAACAACGGTGGCCCTAAAGTCATTGACGGGTTCAACGCCCCCATTACGCCCACCACCGGCGATACCCGCATTCAGGCCCTGTCCATGACCCGGGCCCAGGCATTGAGCAATATTTCCCGGGTGGTGGTGTCGCTGGTGACCGAAACCCAGAAACCGGACCCGAATTACAACTCCTCACCCCACGGTTCTGCCTACAAATACCGGGAACAGCAGGTGGTGTCATCGGTAACCCCACGCAACGTGCTGAACGATGTCACCTCGGATCTGGTCATGACCCTGACCGCTGCGAGCCTTGAGGTCACTTGTCCTGCAGTCAACACCCTGTTGACCTTGCGCCTTTTCAAATCGGATGGCAGCCCCTACACCGCCGCCACACAGGTGGATTTAACCACCAGCCAGGGCGTATTAAGCCCGACCAATACCGCCGCAGAAACAATCACCGTGACCGGGGGAACGGCCACCGCCACAATCACCGCAGATGCCAACAGTATCAGCGCCACCGCGGTCATCAACGCCAGCACAACGATTTTAGGTACTCCGCTCTACGCAGCTACGGTAGTCACCTTCCTGCCCAGCGCACCGACCCAGATATCGCTGTCGGCAAATCCGGCTGCGCTGCCTGCGGATGGTGTATCCACCTCCAGAATCACCGCGACTCTACTGGACGACTGCGGTAAACCTGCGGGTGATAATGGCACCATTGCCTGGTCCTTGAGCGAAAGCCTGCCGGGAATTGGCGGCACGATTTCACCCATTGGTGCGGGGCCGCCCTTCCTGGTGTCCGGCAACAGTGCAACCGCTGACCTCAAGGCGGGTAATACGGCCGCCATTGCAACGGTCAGTGCCACTTACAACGGCGCAGCAACCGGTACCACTACGGTCAATTACACCAACTGCTCGATTTTAGTGACACCGGCCTTATCCACCATTCCGGCCAATGGTACCAGCCAGACTGCCATCAGCCTGAAGCTGCTCAATCTGGTGGGTGTACCCCAACCGGGCGTGGACATTACCGTGACCACAGACGGCGGATCGATTAACGGGCCACCCAACCCACAGACCAAAACAGTCACCACTGCGGCAGACGGCTCGGCAACCGTCACACTGACCTCTGACAACCTGCCCCATATTGCCGATATTATCGCTCAGGTTTCACCTATCGGCGCGGTCTGCCCGGCAGCGGTGGGCTCTACCACAGTAGAGTTCAGCGATTGTTCCATGCTGGTCACCTCGTCAGTACCCGAGGTCATTCCGGGGAACCCGGGTGGCACCGCGACCATCACCGCCAAAGTAACCAACGGCGGCACCGGTCTGGGCTTGCCCAACCAGCCGATCTCGTTTAGCTACGATGCCGCTTTAGGCAACGGCACCATCAATCCCACCACCGGGACAACGGATGCCGGCGGTTTTGCAACCACCACCTTCACTGCCGGGGCCCAAAATGGTACCCAGGAGACCATTCAGGTATCCAGCGCCTGTGGTAGCGGTTCAGCCAGTATTTTTGTGCGTGACTGTGATGTTTCAGTCAGTGCCAGCCCGCAGGTCATCCCGCCTGCGTTTGGCAACAGCACCGTAATCTCTGCCACCGTTACCAGCAGCAACACCGGCAGTGCACCGCTGGCAGGGCGCAGCGTGAGGTTTACTCTGTCAGATCCGTCGCTGGCGACCCTGTCGACCCCTACGACTGTCCTGACCGATATCAATGGGGTCGCCACGGTCACATTAAACTCGGCAGGGCTGGCGGGCACGGTGGCTGTAATCGCCACCACCGACTGCGGATCTGCCTCGACTGATGTGGTACTGAACGACTGGCAGTTGGCCATCAACGCCGCCAACTCCAGTGTCTCTCAAGGTGGAAGCCTCGCCATTGTCACCACCCTGACCAACGGTGGTATTCCTTCGGTCCCCACCGGTGGTACCAACGTCGTGCTGAATATGGCCGGTTCCGGCACCCCGGGGAGCCTCATTGCTCCGCCAACCATGACGGTCATTGGCGGGCTCACCTCCCATCTGTTTACCGCTGGTAGCACATCCGGTACGGTCACCATAACGGCCTCCACTACCGTGCTGGGATTCCCGTTGACAGCCTCGGTCGATATTACTGTCACCAGCCCCACCGCAGGCAGTCCACTGGTCCTGAACATCGGTTCGCCAAATACATGCGGCGGTGGTAACGACAAAGTGGCGTTCAGCATCAGAAATACCGGTGTAACCGATCTGACCATCCTGTCGATGGCTATTCAATGGACCGGCGGTGGCAAACTCGACAAAATCAAAACCGAGGGCCAGACCTCCGACTGCAAGGGTGGCGGGACCGCCTGGAAAGATAGTTGTACGGGTGCAGCACCTACCAAGAAGCCAAAATCCACAGCCTCAATCACCGGGTTCTGCAACTCTCAAAACATGGATATCCCTGTGGGTGGCACTTACGTCATCAATGAACTGAAGATCAAAAATGTCGATATGCGCGGCCAGAACTTCAACATTATTGTGACCCACGAACCGGTCGGAGGTGGCCCTGTCGGCACCTCGACGATTTCATTTACGACCCCTCCGCTGTAAAGGTGCGACATGAGCACTCCATCCACTAACCAGTCTGCTAGCCAGACCAACCGTCACGACGAAAAAGGGTTTGCCCTGATCCTGTCGCTGGTCACGCTGGCGTTAATCTCGTCCATGGGGCTGGCCGCCATCTATCAAAGCAACACCGAGGTCTCGGTAGTCGGTAACGAGCAGGTTGGTAATACTCTCTTGATGGCAGCGGATGCCGGCTCCCAGTATGGCCAGAACCAGATCTGGGTAGCGTCCGGTTTTGCCAACAATACCGGCGTGAGTTTTGCGACGCTCGACAGTTTTTTTGCCAACAACCCCTTGCCGCTCACCCTGCCGTCGCCAGCGACTCCATTACCGGGTGGGCTGAGCTACAAGGTAGTGGTTCCCGCGACGGTCAGCGTCCCCGGTAGTGGTACCACCTCTCCCGGTTACGACCAATCCAACGGTACCCAGCGGGTGATTACCCTGCGCTCCACCGCCTGGAGTGACGACAATGGCAACGGCGTGCACGACCCCACCGAGCAGAGCCGCGTCGTGACATCACGGGTGGCGTTCACCTACGGTTCACTGACCTTTCCCTACGGTGTGGTTACCCAGAAAACAGAGTGCGTTTTCTGTCATCTGCGGGTGATTGGTGACGTGGTGTCGCTGGATTCACTCACCGTGCGTAAGTTCAATGAAGCCTATTCGACCATTCAGGGCAAGGTCTACACCATGGGGGTCACCAACCTGGACAATCCCAACTCGCGGGTGGTTGAGTCGGTTACCCCTGCTGCCGGTGGCGGTTGGACTGAAACAGCGCTCAATGTGCAGACCGGTTATACCGACCCGGACCGTTTCCCGGTGGATTCGAATGGCAATCCGTCGTTTCCTAAAATCGAAAACATGGATTACTACGCCGGGCTGGCCGGTGCCTACAACGGTGGCGCGGGCAGTTCCCTGTCGGGCGGCGTCATCTCTGGCATCCCTGCGGGAACCACCTACAGTAATGCGCTGTTAGGCAACATGGGCAACATCAACCAGACCTTTAGTGGCAACGTCATCATCAACGGCACACCCGGCAACTGTATTCAACTGGATGGGCCGGTGGTGGTACGCGGTGGTGACCTGATCATCAGTGGTTGTGTAACCGGCCAGGGCAGCCTGTACGTAGAAGGCAACATCTACGTGGCAGACTCGGTCACCTATACCGACCCCAGCGCCGACAAGCTGGGATTTGCCGCAGGCGGCAATATCATCATCGGCGATTTCCGCAATACCTCAGCATTTGGTAAAGGCGACCCCAACAATCTGGGCGGCGGCAAGTACATCGATAAACAGAGCAAACTGTTTAACGATGTCTACTCCGACCCGGGCAATACCGTGCCTGCCGGGGAGCGTCGTTATTACGCCGGTGCCGATGGTGTGGTGATCGACAGCAACGGAACCGTCACTCCGGCGGCAGGCGATCAGGTAATCTACTACACCCCCCGTACCAACGGTGCCGGTGGTGCTCCCTGGATCAGCGACGCGGACTACTTCGCCTTTACCGATACGGTCAACGGCGTCACCCAGATGGATGCACTGGCCTATACCGCCAACGGTATTTTTGGAATCAACCTGGCGGGTAATAAACAGATGACCATCAACGGCGCGCTGGTCAGCGCCGATATCGGCCTGCTGATTCCCGGCGTTGCCGGTAAAACCAAAGACTACGATCCGGCCCTGATCGGCCTGACCATCGTCTACGACCGCCGTATTCAGGACTTCTTGAGTGTGGCCAGAAACCCGACCAAGAGTGTGATCTCCTGGCGCGAGGGCGAATAGGCCAAACCGGGTTACGAACAGCCTGACAAAAAAAGGCCCTGCCATCTGGCAGGGCCTTTTTTTATATCGGATCAGGGTCGTGTCTCAAGCGGGCGACTTATTTAGCTAAATCCACGCGCATACGGGTCCCCTGTGTCAACGACATCTGCACCTCTTGTGCCGACAGGTTGTCCTGGAACAGTACTCCACTTACCTTGGCCTCTGCCAGGCTGGCCCCGGCCAGATTGGCTGCGCTCAGGTTCTGTCCACGCAGATCAGCCCCGCGCAGGTAGGCGCCACTCAGGTTGGCCCCTTTCAGGTTCACCTGGGTCAGGTCCTGCGCCCGCAGATAGGCAAAACTCAAGTCGGCAGGACCGTCCTGCTCCACCCGAAAATTAAACTCGTCGTAACGCCCCTCACGGATGAGTTGCGCCATTGGATTGACCGGGCCGGGACCCATCCCTGCGGCGTAGGCATGCTCTGCCGCATCCGGATCCTGAGGGTCACGTCGGAGAGGGTTTTCAAGGGCCATGGGTGCCTCTACATTCAAGCTCATCTGCGGGACCGGCCCGCTGGCGGTTTGTTTAGATAGGCCGGAACAACCGCTGCTGCCCGGTGGATCGGGCGCAGTCGCCCCGCCCTCATCAGGTGTTTTTCAGTACCCGCGCGATGGTGTTCGACAGGGAAGTCACATCGAACTTGGCCACATAGGCATCCACACCCACAGAGCGACCCAGATCTTCATTGGCCTTGCCACTCAAGGAGGAGTGCACAATGACCTTGACCCCCTGAAAACGCTTGTCGGATTTGATCCGTTTGGTCAACGCGAAGCCGTCCAGCTCCGGCATCTCGATATCGGTCAACACGGTCAGGATGCGATCACTGACCCGCTGTCCTGCCGTCACCGCCTCTTCGGCAATACGCTCAATGGCCTTCCAGCACTGCTCACCGGTATGGGTCTCAACGTAATTGAGGTTCATATGCTCCAGGGTGCTGCGCACCTGCCCACGGGCCACACTGGAGTCATCAGCAAACACCACGACGCCGGGCTTGGCCTCCATCTTCTCTACATCGCGGAAGGCCTGTTCACCCTCCGGTCCACCAGAGATATCGGCGATGGCCTTCTCCACATCCAGCAGTTGCACCAGACCGATTTCATCCACCTCGGTAATGGCGGTGACCATGCCGTTTTTCTGTTTTTCCATGACCGGCGGCACGCCGGAGATGTTTTCCCACTGTAGCCGTACGATGCGGTCTACGTGCTGCACCAGAAAACCCTGTACCTTGAGGTTGTACTCGGTGACGATGAGCAGCTTGGGCTCCTCCTCACAGGGGAACCCGACAAATTCAGCCAGGTTGATAATGGGGGTGGCCACGTCGCGAATCTTGACGATGCCGACCACGGCATCGCCCATTCCCGGCATGCGAGTGATCTCCGGCACTTCCATGATGCCGCGCACCTTGAACACGTTGATCCCGTACACCTCGGCTTTACGCTCCGGGGTGTCGGACTCCAGCGTGAACAGCAGCAGCTCCAGACGGTTGGTACCGGCCAGATTGGCTCGCTCCCGAACCTCTTTTAAGATGTCAGACATGCATGCACCACTTCAAAAACGGCAGCCAACCGTAAAAATTCACGGGGCCAGCCCTCGGCCTGCGTCGATCCTTAAGATAAACGCAACCACCGCTGACATGCCGCGCCTGCACGGGTGCCGTCCGTGACTTATCGGCGCGGGATTCCCCCTCTCCCTTAGCGACCCGCAGGTCTACCTTAGGTATCGGTCAATCAGGGCCACAAGTTTAAGGACGGTTGCAGTGACCACCGACGGGTAGCAGATGCAGCCCGGTCAGGTGCGGGTCAGTTCGTTGTCGTCGGTGTGATCCACGGTCTTGCCGTAGATCTCAAGCACGGTGGTCTGGGAGAATGACAGCCGTCCGTCCCCCACCTCAAAGCGCTGGCGAAAGGCACTGGTGCGGGCGTTGTCGCGCATGAACGGCGACTGCAAGATGCGCCAGTCAGGCGAATCGAGGCTGGCAGCCACCTCAATCACCACCCGCCCGTCGGCGCTGGTTTCACCCTGATACTGACCACCGGCCAGCACACAAACGGCGCGGGGGATGACCAGCGAATGCATCACGGTACTGGTGGCCGCATCCCACATCCAGTAGCCGTTTTCGTGATGAAATACGTTGCCGTCGCTCTTTCGGTGAACGATCTGCTGATAGTGCAACACCGCCAACGTCTGGCGACCGGCGTTGGTGGCATTGCCGATGTCGGTGTAGGTGATGGTTTCGTAATAAGGGTTGTTCTCGGTGCCGTCCGGCTCCGGGGCGATATCGACCCCCTTGTCCCCCTGCCAGCGACCGATCAGGCCCGCCAGGGGGCCGTAGTCTACTGCTGAATCACCCATACGATCCCCCGGTTTTTCATGGTTGCCTAAAGAAACCAGTAGAGCGGTTTTATCGACACCAGGTCAAGCCCGCCAACCCGATCGTGGGTCGACGGGCCATCACACCTACAGCGCCCAGCGCACCCCGACCATGGCCTGAGTACGGTTGTAGTCGTAGCGCAAATCGTTGGAGTCCACCACATTGTAGGCCACCCCCGACCACAGTTTAAGCTGCTCGCTCAACTCGTACCCCCCCTGCAACTTTACCCGCATGGTGTCGTAGGTTTTTTCGGCATCCGCCGGGTTCTCGTAAGCGAATGCATTGTCGTAGCTGCGACTGGA
>JALWRU010000467.1 GCA_026994095.1 Nitrospira sp.
CGCGCCACCACGCCCCAACTCTTGAGGATTGCCTTGCAATGTTTTCTACATGGATTTTTCGCACCGGGTCTGCCCTGGTGCTGGTGGTCTCATCGATTGCGCTTGCCGCTGCCGCTGACACCCACAACGATGCCGACCCGTCACCACTATTTGCGGGCCAGACCGCACCGCCCGCACTGGCCCGGTTCGTAGCAGCGGGCTGGCAACTCGCACCAGAACGTAAAGCCGGTGAAGCGGCGGTGCTGGCAGCCGAAGCCCGCCTGAATGCTGCGGGACAGCCACTCTACAACCCGGAGTTGTCGCTGGAGGCGGAGCGGGCCGAGGTCGATACCAAAACCATTGGCATCTCCCAGGCCATTGATCTGGGGCGCAAGGGCCGTCTGGCGGCACAGGCAGCACGACTGGAAATGACCGCCGCCCGCGCCGACCTGGTGGGGGTGCGGCAAGACTTTGCCGCCGCCCTGCTGGAGAATCTGGCCCGCTATCAGGGAGCCAGGCAGCAGCAGGCGCTGGCCCGCAAGCGGACCATGTTGATGCAACAGTTTGCCGACGGTGCCGCACAGCGGCTGGCCGCTGGTGACATCGGTCCGCTGGATGTCTCACTGGCGAAGGTGGCCTACGCCAACGCCCAGATTGCCCAGGCCGGGGCAGAACGCGGTGTATCTCAGGCCGCCGCGGCATTGACTGCCATCACCGGCAGCCCGGCAGGCGGCTGGCCCGACCTGCCCGGGCGGTTACCGAACGTCTCTCCCCGTTACAATCTGGCCGGGCAGATCGATCATCTGCCGTCGGTACAGGCGCTTACGGCGCGGGCAGCAGCGCAAATACAGACCGCTAAACAGGCCGATCGGCAACGCATCCCCGACCCGACGCTGGGGTTGACCGGTGGACGGGAGGGGCAAGAGAGCCTGATTGGCCTGTCCCTCTCCATCCCCCTGCCAGTGCGCAACAGCTACCGGGCCGAGGCACGAGCGGCGGCACACGAGGCGGTGCAAGGCAAGCAGTTGGTGCTCACCGAAAAACGGCAGGCGGCTGCCCGAATCGAGGGGGCGCTGGCGGCTTATCGGGTGGCGCGGCAGGCATGGCAGGTATGGCAACAGAGCGGTCAGGACAGCCTGACTGAACAGGTGGCACTACTACAACAGTTGTGGGAAGCGGGCGACATCGCCGCCTCTGACTACCTGATACAGGCCAGCCAAAACGTAGAGACCCAGGCCGCAGCCGCCGCGCTGGCAGGCGAAGTCTGGTCGGCCGCGCTGGAGCTGCTGCACGTGACTGGCAGCCTGGATAGCTGGCTGACACTGGCCGACGCCCCCCATTGATTTTTTTTAGAGAGATTCAAATGAAACGCACGATGACTACCTTGAGTTGCCTGTTACTGCTGGCAGCAACACCTTACGCGCTGGCGTCCGATTCCCATGAACACGGTAACGGTGAGCATGGCCATGACAGCCATGAAGAAGAGATCAATCTGGATGCCATGGATGACCACCCGGAGGGCGATCACGACCATGAGTCGGAGGGGCATGGGGAAAAAGGTCACAAGGAAGCCGGGCACAAAGAAGGCGGCCACGACCACGGTGCAGGTGGCCATGAGGAAGGCGGCGCGATTGAACTCGATGCCCGCTCCATCAAGGCCGCAGGAATCCAACTGGCCACGGTGAAGATGCAACCCTACAGTGCCGAGATCACCGCCCCCGGTGAAGTCCGCTTGAATGCCTATCACACCAGTCATATCACCCCGCGTATCGCCGGGCAGATCACCGCTCGTCATGCCCGTTTAGGCGACACAGTCAAACAGGGACAACCGCTGGTGACCTTGTCCAGTATTGAGATGGCCGAAGCACAGGGGACGTTGCTGGTGGCACAACAAGAGTGGCAACGGGTCAAAAAAATGGGCCGCAACGTAGTCTCCGCCCGGCGCTATGCCGAGGCCGATATTGGCCGCGCACAGGCACAGGCACGGGTACGGGCCTTCGGCATGACCCAGAAACAGGTGGATGCGTTGCTGCGTACCCCCGACCCGGCGCTGGCCATCGGCACCTTTGATCTGCTGTCGCCACAAGCGGGCACGGTCATCAGTGACGAATTTGTACTGGGCGAGGTGGCCGAGCCGGGCCGCCAGCTATTGACGGTCACCGATGAATCATCCGTGTGGGTGGAGGCCCATCTGGCCCCGGCAGATGCGGTGCTGGCCACCCCTGGCGCGGCAGCGCAGGTGCGGCTGGAGCAGGTGAGCGGCCAGACCGTCTCCCTGCCCGGTACGGTCACGCAGGTGCAACATCAGGTGGACGAAGCCACCCGCACCTTTCCGGTGCGTATTCGGGTCAATAACCTGGCCGATACCCTCCACCCCGGCATGTTTGTCGAGGTGGCCATTCAGGGGCGTCAGACCGAAGATGCCCTGCTGATTCCCGAGGATGCGGTGCAGCGACAGGGCACCGAACTGGTGGTGTTTGTAGAGGAGGGCAGTGGGCGCTATGAGCGGCGAGAGGTGCAGACCGGCGTTCCACAGAACGGCCTGATTCCCGTCCACTCCGGGCTCACCGCCGGGGAACGGGTGGTGTCAGCCGGGGCGTTTGCACTGCTGTCAGAGCTGGCCAAGGCCGGTTTTGAAGTCCACAACCACTAGGGGGCCGTCATGTTTGCAAGTCTTATCGACGCATCCGTGCGCAACCGCCTGCTGGTCATCCTGTTCACCCTGGGGGCCATTGCCTACGGACTATTTTCCATCCCGCGCCTGAATCTGGACGCCTTTCCCGATGTCACCAACGTCCAGGTGAGCATCAACACCGAGGCCCCGGGCCTTGCCGCAGAGGAGGTGGAGCAGCTCATCACCTATCCGGTGGAGGCGGTCATGTACG
>JALWRU010000468.1 GCA_026994095.1 Nitrospira sp.
CCAGACGCGGGGGCGACTCGCCCTGATGCAGCACCTTGTAAAACCGCTGTTTGATGCGCGCAATCATACCCAGTGGTGCTCGTAACTGGTCAAGGCAGGTCTCCAGCGAGTGCCCTTGTGGGTCAAGCGAACTGCCGCCCCGTCAGAGGCCGCTTCAAGCTGGCCAATCCGGGTAAATGCCGGTTTACCCCCGTCGCTGAGGGCTTCGATCTGCGCCCACCGGTCGGGTGGAACCGCCAGCAGTAACTCGTAATCCTCACCGCCTGCCACTGCCCACTGCAACGGGTCTTCCCCCCGACTGTCACACCACTGCACCAACGGCGCAGACAGGGGCAGCCGCTCTACCTCCAGGGTGGCCGATACACCGCTGGCGGCCAGTAGATGCCCCAGATCCGCCAGCAGGCCGTCAGACAGGTCGATCATGGCCGACGCCAGACCTTGCTGGCCGACCGCCTGGCCCAGAGCCACCTGCGGACGGGGGCGGTGGTGGCGCCCGGTTAACCACTCGGCCTGTTCATTCGACGGCGTCTGCCCGGTCAGTATGGCCAACCCGGCGCGGCTGTCACCCAGCGTGCCGCTCACATAGAGTCGATCACCCGCACTGGCTCCGGCACGGGTGATCGCATGCCCTGCGGCCACCTCACCGATCACCGTCACCGCCAACGTCAGGCCGTTGTTTGAGCGGGTGGTATCGCCCCCCAATACCGTCACCCCATGGCGTGCACCACAGCCGACAAACCCCTCTACCAACGGCAGATAGCGGTCCGGGCGCGCTGGCAGCCCCAGACCGAGAGTAGCGTAGCGGGGGGTGCCCCCCATGGCAGCAATATCACTGAGGTTGACGGCCATGGCCTTGTCGCCCAGGCGGGCCAGCCGACGGGGCTGGTTCGGGTCGCAGGCCTCGGCTAAAAAATGGGTTCCCTCCAGCAACAGATCGGTGCTGACCAATTGCTCCACCGTGCTGTCACCGGACCATGCACCGCAGTCATCACCAATGGGAATGCCGGGGGTCGGACATGTACTGGTGCGGCCACGTTGGTTGGCTGCCATCAGCACGGTACCGCGAACGGCAGACACAAAATCGAACTCCAACCCCATGAATGGCTCTGTTTCCAAAATGGACGTCACCCGAACTCCAACGCCGGATGACCGTGTTGACACGGTGCCCCCATCATAGCCATTTTTTGCGGGCGGGTGTAAGCACGGAGCGGTATTTATCCCCCCCGTGCCACCGGGTCAGGCCAGCGGCTGCAACTGCGCCTCATCCACCGGTTTGGAAACCAGCCCACTGCCACCGGGGCCGTTGCCGCCAAAGACCACCGCAAACACCTCTTCCAGCCGCTCCACCGGAATAAAGCGCATGGTGGTACGCACGGCCTTGGGGATCTCGGCGATGTCCTTCTCGTTGGCAGCCGGCAGAATAACGGTGTGCATTCCGGCGCGGCTGGCGGCCAAGGCCTTCTCACGCAGTCCTCCGATGGCCAGTACATGTCCACGCAGGGTCACTTCGCCGGTCATGGCGATACCGTCATTGAGTGGCTGCCCACTAAACACCGAGGCGATGGCACAGGCCATGGTAATTCCCGCACTGGGGCCATCCTTGGGGATCGCCCCTGCCGGTACATGGATGTGAATGTCGTGTTTACCAAACCGGGCTGCATCGATATCGAGCAGGTCCCGACGAGAGCGCACACAGGTGTAGGCGGTCTGCACCGACTCTTTCATCACGTCGCCCAGTTGGCCGGTCAAGGTCAAGACCCCTTTACCGTCCGTGAGGGTGGTTTCAATGTGGATCAGGTCGCCACCCACTGGGGTCCAGGCCAGCCCGGTAGCGGTACCGACCTCGCCTTCGCTGCGGCGGGCGGTATCGTCGGGAAATTTGGTGACCCCCAGATAGCGGTGCAGATTGCGGGCGGTCACCCGCATGGTGCGGTCGTACCCACTGGCCACACGCCGCGCCGCCTTACGACAGATCTGGGCGATCTCCCGCTCCAGTCCACGCACGCCGGCCTCTCGGGTGTAGGTCGATACCATGCGGGTCAGCGCCGACGGGGCCACTTTGAGGCGGTCGCCATCGATGCCGTGCTCCTCCAACTGCTTGGGCAGTAAAAAGCGGCGGGCGATCTCGACCTTTTCATCCGGCATATAGCTGGACAGGGAGATGACCTCCATGCGGTCGCGCAAAGGGCCGGGAATGGTATCGATCTGGTTGCAGGTAGTGATGAACATCACCTGACTCAAATCAAACGGCACCCCCAGATAATGGTCCGAGAAAGCGCTGTTCTGCTCCGGGTCCAGCACCTCCAGCAGGGCCGAGGCCGGATCACCACGGAAGTCGGAACCGAGCTTGTCGATCTCGTCGAGCATGAACAGCGGGTTGTTGGTGCCGCAGGTTTTAAGGCTCTGGATAATACGCCCCGGCATGGCCCCCACGTAGGTGCGCCGATGGCCCCGGATCTCGGCCTCGTCGCGCATACCGCCCATGGCGATGCGCACAAACTCGCGCCCCAGCGCCCGCGCCACGGAACGGCCCAGCGAGGTTTTACCCACACCGGGAGGCCCCAGTAAGCACAGAATCGGACCTTTCAGGTCATTTTTAAGTTTTCGCACCGCCAGGTATTCAAGGATGCGCTCCTTGATCTGCTCCAGACCGTAGTGGTCTTCGTCCAGCACCTGCTGGGCCTCGTCCAGATCGAGCCGATCTTCGGTGGAGACACTCCAGGGCAGTTCCACCATCCAGTCCATGTAGGTGCGCAGGATCGACGCCTCGGACGAATCCGGGTGCATCCGCTCCAGCCGCCGCAACTGCTTGAGGGTCTCTTCGGCGACTTTTTGCGGCATGGCGGCGGCTGGAGCGGATGC
>JALWRU010000469.1 GCA_026994095.1 Nitrospira sp.
GCGGTCGGCAAAAAAAACCGCGCGCCGCGCGGTTACAAAACCCTCCGGGGGGCGGGGCGCTCCCCGCAGAGCTATAAGTTTTTGCGCCAACGGCACAATTTAACGGCCTGCGGGGGCCGCCCCCCGCCCGCCGGAGGCATCTTTTTACCCCTGCCCCAACGCCTTCAACAACGGCCCCAAATGACGTTCATAATGCCGCCACCTCCCCGCCGACTTCTGATAAATCGGCTGACGCACCTGATCAAAACTGGCCGTAGTCACCTGCCGTTTATTCTCATGAGGCCGCAAACAGGCGTCGTCCCACTCCAGCCCAACAAATTCAATCATCTCACGACTTAACGGCTCCGGATCAGCCACCAACTGCTCGTACTGAACTTCTAAAATGGGCAGCGGCAACACCGCCTTCCAATGGGCCATGATCTGCTCGTACTGACGGTAATAGCCGCCCAAATGGGCCAAGTCATAGCAGTAGTCGTGGGTGCCGGAAAACATCTGGAAATAACAGGACAGACAGGTGTCCACCGGATCGCGCAAACAGTGAATCACCCGCGCCCTGGGAAAAAGTAGCGCAATCAACCCCAAATAAAAAAAGTTGTGAGGCAACTTGTCAGTCACCCGCAGGGCGTCACCCCCCTGCCCGGTGAGGAAGCCGATGTATTCGTTGGCCGCCTTGCTCAAGGCGGGCCGCTTCAGCCGTTTGGCGCCGTCTGGATAGGGACCGGGCAGAGTGGCCGCCAGCGACGAGATTAAATTGAGTTCACCCGCCCCGTGCAAGTGCGGATGGGCCGATAAAATCTGCTCCACCAGACTGGTGCCGGAACGAGGCATGCCGACAATAAACAGCGGCACTTCACTGTCGTTATCCGCCGTTTGTAACCCATCAAAAGAGGCAAAATTGCGCAGCAGGGTCTGCAACTGCTGGTCGTGCACCTCCGGCGCGAACGGCATGGAACGGGCCACCCGCCGGTTGGCGTCGTGATAGTGGCGAAAGGCATCATCGTACTGGCCCAGTTTGTCTTGCAAACGGCCTAGCGAAAACCCCAGTTGTACCGCGTCACCATCCGGCAAATTGCCCGCCAGCAGCCCACTCAACAGGGTGACCGCTTTCGCTTCCTGTTTAACCTTGGGGGCCAGATCGGCAAAGGTGGCCGCCACCCGTGGATGGACCGGCGCGCCGTCTTGGGGGGTCAACATGGGCGCCAGCAATTCGTAGGCCGCCTCCTTTTGGCCCTGGCGCTGCAACACATCCGCCAGCCCGGCCAGTGCATCCATCTCGTCCGGGTGCTCGGCCAATAACTGACGATAGATCTCCGCCGCCTCTTCAAAGCGCCCCACCCCGATCCACAGACTGGCCAGATTGTAACGGGGCGCGATCTGCTCCGGGGTCAACTCCAGAATCCGTTTGAGACATGCCTCAGCGCCGTCCTTGTCCCCCAAGCGGGCACGGATGGTGGCCAGATTGGACTGGGCCAGCAGGTTGTCCGGCTGAATCGCCAACGCCCGCTGATAGGCATCGGAGGCACCGGCCAGATCACCCAACTCCTGCAATACCACCCCCAGATTGTTGAGTGGTGCCGGAGCCTTGGGGTTCAGTTGTGAGGCCCTACGGTGACAGTCGGCGGCCTTCTCCAACTGGCCATCCCGGCGCAGCGCCACGCCCATTACATCCTGGGCCGCCACGTTTTTGGGGGCCACCTTCAATACCTTGGTCAATAGCTGGATGGCGGTGTTGGGGTCGCCGTGCTGGGCATACATGGCTCCCAGCAGATAGAGCGCCTGCCCGTGTTTCGGTTGCTGGGCCAGTACCTGCTGGTAGATCCGCTCGGCGGTGACCAGATCGCCCCCCTGATGGGCAGCCAACCCCTGTTGTAACAGTTGGTCGATGGCGTGACTGGCAGGGCGATTCATGGATGACAACAGCCGCCGGAGGGCGTTAGTCGGGGATCTTCAGCCGACCGCCCACCAACAAGCGGTCGCCGGTAAGACGGTTCTCGTCCCGCAAGCGATCCACACTGGTGGCGTACAGGCGAGCGATACGGGTGAGGGAATCGCCCCGCCGTACCACATGCACCCGTGGCTTCGGATGGCGCAGGCCCTTGCCGGGAATGGTCAGGCGCTGACCCAGTTTGAGGCGGCTGCGAACCCCCAGACCGTTGGCCCGCGCCAGGGAAGAGATCGAAATACCAAAGCGCTGGGCCACTGAAGTAAGGCTGTCGCCGGAGCGAACCTTGTAACGAAGGGCCGGAGACAGACTACTGCTACGACCGGGAATGACCAGCATCTGCCCCTTGCGCAAGCGACTGCGGACCCGCAGATCATTGGCCTTGGCCAGCTTGCTCAAGGAAATTCGGTACCGTTTCGCCAAACCGCTCAAGGTGTCACCGGCCCGTACCTTGTAAGCCTGATCGCCGCTACGGCCAACCGGAATCGCCAAACGCTGTCCCACCAGCAAGGTGCTGTCCCGATTGAGGTGGTTGGCCGCCATCAAATCTGCCAACCGCACCCCGTAGCGACGTGCAATACGGGACGGGTTCTCGCCGCGCCGTACCCGATGCCAGCGGGCGGGAGCCGCCGCAGGACGGGGCCGGGTGGTGGCGACCTTACGGGTCTGGGGGGGCGGTGCCGCCTGTGTGGCGGTGGATCGACTGGCTACACGGGCCGTGGCGACCGATGGTTTGCTCATGCCTTTGCCAGGAATCAACAACCGTTGGCCCGCCGACAGACGATCACTGACCCGCAACTGGTTGGCCAGCGCCAGCGCCTGAATCGACACCCCGAAACGGCGTGCGATACGGCTGAGGGAGTCGCCCCGATAGGCGGTATAGATAAAAGGTCGCGGATTCATGCGCAAACGACGGTAATCACCAATGGCCTTGGCCAGCCGCTGCGCCAGTTTGCGCTGGAACGAGTCGCTACGCAGGGCCGACTCGTCACTACGGTTACTTAAAAAACCGGCCTCCACCAGAATCGACGGGCGGTCGCCCTTCAGCACCCAGAAACGGGCCTCCGAGCGACGCCCGTGGCGACCGCCGGAGTTGAGACCGCTCAACTGGTGCTCGGCCAACTGGGCCAGCAAACGCGACTCTACCAGCCGGTTGGGTTCGCCATTCTTGTCAAATACGATTGGCAGCCGTGCCGCCGCATCGACCCCGCCCACCAGGTCGGAGGCATTTTCCATATGGGCCACACGCACGGCCCACCGATCGTGGGAGGTGCGCGGTGCCAGGGTATAGATATGGGTACCACGGGTACGACGGTTCTTGCTCACATCCGCATGGATGCTTACAAACAGGTCGGCCTTCTTTTGGTTGGCCATACGTACCCGCCGACCGAGCGAAACAAAATAGTCCCCGTCACGGGTCATATAGGCCGTCACCCCCGGCATGGCGTTAAGCTCTTTTTGCAGCCGTCGGGCGATCTGTAACACCACGTCCTTTTCGCGGGTGCGACGGCCCTTGCCCGAGGCCCCCGGATCTTCACCGCCGTGGCCCGGATCAACCATCACCACGAATCGTTCAGATACGGGTTTGAGCGGGGGGGCCGAAATGGCCGTCACCAACGGCTCGGATGCAGCCCGCGCATGTCGCGGCTTGACCACCTTGGGCTGGATACGGGCGGACTTCTTTTTACCCGGTCGGCCCAGCACATCTACGACGATGCGGTGGGGCTTGCGGTTGCCGTAGGGGGCCAGTGAAAAATGTTTGTAGGGCACCTTGTGGTTGAGCGCCACCGTCACCCGCGCGCCCTTGGGGGTAGTGCGTATGGTCACGCCACTCACCCTCCCGTCGGCAGTGGCCCACTCGCGCACCTCCCCCTTGAGAATGCCCCCCTTGATGTCGATCTCCAGCCGGTAGGGGTCGGCCCGTCGGGCAATGCGATAGACCGGCGCGCCGGTCAGGTCCAACACCAGCCGGGTACGCTCTGGCGACGACCAGGTCCGCACGTCGGTAATGCCGACCAGACCTGCGTGGGCACTGGGCAAAAGCCCCGGCAGCAGGGCCACCATCGACAGCAATATCAGCCACAGTAGAGGCAACCGGGAGAGCGACCATTGAGGCCTCCTGCCGATCCTTATCGTCGGCTGCGTCGGTCGCTCCTGTGGTAATAATCTGCTCATTGCAACATGAGAGAATACTCAACAACCACCCGAAATTCAAGGGATTATCCACCCCCACAAAAAAAGGCCCTGCAATCTTCGCCCCGAAGGACAACGATTGCAGGGCCAATCTGTTAACCCGGTCCTTCCCCAGGGGAAGACCGAATCAGGCAGCGTTTGCGGCGCTTAGTACATACCACCCATGCCGCCCATACCACCCATGCCGCCCATGTCCGGAGCAGCCGCCGCAGCCGGCTTCTCTTCCGGAATGTCGGCAATCATCACCTCGGTGGTGAGCATCAAGGCCGACACGGAAGCGGCGTTCTGCAGGGCAGAGCGCACCACCTTGGTCGGGTCGATCACACCAGCTTCGTTCATGTCGGTGTAGGTCTCGGTCTGGGCATCAAAGCCAAAGGAGCCCGTGCCCTCTTTGATCTTGGCCACCACCACCGAGCCTTCCAGCCCGGCATTGCTGCAGATGGTCCGCAGCGGCTCTTCCAGCGCGCGGGTGATGATCTGCGCACCCACCAACTGGTCGCCTTCCAGCGTCAGACTCTTAATCGCGTCGATGCTGCGCAGCAACGCAACGCCGCCGCCCGGGACGATGCCCTCTTCCACGGCAGCCTTGGTGGCGTGCAGGGCATCTTCTACCCGCGCCTTCTTCTCTTTCATCTCCGGTTCAGTGGCCGCGCCCACGTTCAGCACTGCCACGCCGCCGACCAGCTTGGCCAGGCGCTCCTGCAGCTTCTCACGATCGTAATCAGAGGAAGACTCCTCGATCTGGTTACGAATCTGGCCCACACGACTCTTGATCTGGTCCGGAGCACCGGCACCCTCAATCACGGTGGTGTTGTCCTTGTCGATGACCACACGCTTGGCTTCGCCCAGCTCGGTCAAGGTCACGCTCTCCAGCTTGAGACCGATGTCATCACTAATCACCTGACCACCGGTCAGCACAGCGATGTCTTCGAGCATGGCTTTACGACGGTCACCGAAGCCCGGCGCCTTCACGGCCACCACGTTCAAGGTGCCGCGCAGTTTGTTGACCACCAGCGTGGCCAGGGCCTCGCCGTCCACATCTTCGGCCACGATCACCAGCGGCTTGCCAACCTTGGCAACGTTCTCCAGCACCGGCAGCAGGTCACGCATGTTGGAGATCTTCTTCTCGTGGATCAGGATTACTGCGTCCTGCATCACCACTTCCTGCCGGTCGGCATCGGTGATGAAGTAAGGCGACAGGTAACCACGGTCGAACTGCATCCCCTCGACCACGTCCAGGCTGGTCTCCAGGGTCTTGGCCTCTTCGACGGTGATAACGCCGTCCTTGCCGACCTTCTCCATGGCTTCGGCGATCAACTCACCGATGGTGTGGTCGGAGTTGGCAGAGATGGTACCCACCTGGGCGATCTCTTCTTTGGTCTGGCACGGCTGGGACTGGCCGTGCAGGGCCTCGACCACGGCGATGACCGCCTTGTCGATGCCACGCTTCAGGTCCATGGCGTTGGCACCGGCGGTGACGTTGCGCACGCCCTCACGGTAGATGGCCTGGGCCAGCACAGTACCAGTGGTGGTGCCGTCACCGGCCACGTCGGAGGTCTTGGAAGCAACTTCCTTCACCAGCTGTGCGCCGATGTTCTCCAGCGAATCCTTGAGTTCCACCTCTTTGGCGACGGTTACGCCGTCTTTGGTGATGGTGGGCGCGCCCCACTTCTTTTCGATGATGGCGTTACGCCCCTTGGGGCCCATGGTCGCCTTGACCGCATTGGCCAACTGGTTCACACCGCGCAGGATGGCCGAACGGGCCTCCTCGTCAAAAATAATCTGCTTTGCCATTTGTCTTATCCTATGTACTTGAACGAAATCGGGAGGACTCAAGCGCCTGCGAGCAGACCTGCACCCCCCGTAAAAGTCTTATTCGACGACGGCCAAAATGTCCTCGACCTTGACGATCAACAGCTCCTGGCTGTCCATCTTGAACTTGTCGCCGGAGTATTTGCCGAACAGCACTTCGTTGCCCACGGCGACCTCGGTGACGTCTGCACCTACGGCTTCAACCTTGCCACGCTGGGGCTTCTCTTTGGCGGCGTCGGGGATATAGATGCCGCCGGCAGAGACTTCGGCCTCTTCCACGTAGCTGATCAACACACGATCTTTCAAGGGTTTCAGGCTCATTCTTATCGCTCCTTAACAGTTCACAAAACCGAAGCCCCCCGGTCACCGGCAGGGCCAAAATAGATACAAAAAACCGCGACAGGTGTCTGGTACCCCTTTGTTTAACCAGACTGGAGCGGCTGGCAACCCCCTGGACCAATTTTTTTTAATTTATTATTTGTCGGAGGGGAGGCGCCGCGCGGCAATCCAGCGCGCGGCTACCGGGGCAGGGCTCAGGCAATCGGACGGGTACTCACCAACCTGGTCTGGATGACCGCCCGCACACACAGCGACGGCCAATCGACGTACGCCGGTCAGCGCATTTTGGACAGGTCAAACGGGAAACGCCATTCACGACCGGTCTTGCTGTCCTGCACCACCAGCACCACCGAATCTTCCGGACCGATGCCATCCGAGGGGAACCAGAAGGTCGAGTCGGCGGTATACCCGCCACCGGAGTAAGCGGTATCGGAGCCGTTCTGCCAATGGCTGTTCTGGATCTTGCGCTTGCCCGCCTCCACCCAGCCACGCAGATTGTCGGCATAACCAGGCTTGGGATTGAAGGTAGTCACCGAGAACACCAGCTTGCCACGGGCGCGGGCGATGGCATCCTGCACCTCCCACGGCTGCATGGCAGCCATGTTGCGGGCCGCCTCCTGCGCAGCAAAGGCCACCGATAAAAACTCGGTCATCAACAGGGCAGCGCCCTCTTTTTCACCCAGATTGACCGTCCAGCGTTCCATAAAACGACCCGGATTGGCATTGCTGGCGTTAAATCCGCCCACTTTCTCTGCCTTGCGGGCCTGCTCCGGGGTCATGTCCATCCAGATGGCCTGCGCCGGAATGGCGGTCAGCCCCCAAATCAATACCGTGCAGACTACTGCGCTGATGCGCCCATGCCGATGTTTCACACCCGTCTCCGTACGTTTAGTGGATCGCCCAAATCACCGATTGCCCGCCCGCGCTAAAGTATACACGAAGCGCCTTTACTTCTGCGCCACCACACCGTGGAATCGCACCCCGGTTCAGGTCGATTGGGGGGGCGTACCCACAGCCTCGTCCGGCGCTGCCAGGGGCGGCTCCTGGCGGAATACCTCCACCAGACTGACCACCTCAATATCTGCTGCCACCAGCGCCTTTTTCAAGGCCCCCAGCTTGGCGTCCTTGACCTTTAACATGTAGTTGATCTGGGTCATTGCTCTCTAACTTTCATGGTGCACAGGGGCTGCTGTCAGGCCGTTTCCTGCACCGTCCCGAAGGCCCAGCAAGCCTTGCCTGACCTGCGCCTCTCCGTCTGCCCCCAACCAGGGCAGGGTCTGCAACAGATGGCTGTCCAGCAGCCGTCGTAACTGCGCCACCGTATGGATATGCAGGCGAACCTTGAGATAGATGGCCAGTTTGCGCCCGACTCCGGGTACCTGCATGAGTGTGTCAATACCGGCTGGCACCCGCTGCTCCAGCGATGCCAGCGATGCCAGCGTGCCGTGGTGCGCCACCTCGGTTACCTTGGCTGCCAGCTCCTTGCCGATGCCCGGAAGCTCGGTCAGGGTGCCTGCCTCCAGTCGTGCAGCCAACTGGCCACTGTGGCGGCTCAAGATGTCACCCCCCTGCCGATAGGCCCGAATGCGGTGGGGGTTCTCCCCCAATGCCTCCAGCAGGTCGGCGGCACGGGTCAGGCAGTCCACCACCTGCACCGCCAGCGCCGGTTCCTCCTCAGGCAAGGGCATCACCGCCCGTCAGCCCGGTCAGAAAGACACCACGCCCACTTGCAGGATGGCGCTCTGCACGTACTCCACCAACGGCGTAGGGAACACACCCATGGCCATCACCACCAGCATGGAGACCACCAGGGCAGTCTTCAAACCACGCCCCAGACAGACCTGGTGGGCGCCGTCCGGCTCCTGCATATACATGACCACCACCAGCCGAATGTAGTAGTAAGCGCTCACGGCAGCCAGCACCGCACCCACCACCGCCAGCCACACATAGCCGGCCTCAACGGCGGCCATAAAGATATAGAACTTGGCCATGAAACCGGCGGTCGGCGGGATACCCGCCAGCGAGAACATGAAGATCAGCATGAACAGCGCGGCCCACGGATGGGTCTTCGACAGCCCTTTGAAGTCGTCGATCTGCTCACCCACCACCCCGGAGCTGCGCAGCATGATGATGACCCCGAAGGCCCCCAGGTTCATAACAGCGTAGATGGCCATGTAGTACATGACCGAAAACGTGCCCAGGTCGGTCCCTGCGATCACCCCGATCAAGGCATAACCGGCATGGCCCACCGACGAATAGGCCAGCATGCGTTTGAGGCTGGTCTGCACCAGCGCCACGATCGCACCCACGGTCATGGTCATGACTGCCAGTACCATCAGGATGCCCTGCCATTCGGCCTTCATACCGCCAAACGCCTCCAGCAGGATGCGCACGGTCACGGCAAACGCGGCAGCCTTCGGGCCGACACTCATAAAGGCGGTGACCGGAGTCGGCGCACCTTCATATACATCCGGCGCCCACATGTGGAACGGTGCCACAGCGATCTTGAAGGCCAGCCCCACCACCATCAGGATCAATCCGCTGGTAGCAGCGACGCCCGCATCACCATTGGTAAAGAACGCACCGATCTCGTTGAGGCGGGTACTGCCGGTAGAACCGTAGACAATGCTCATGCCGTACAGCAGCACTGCAGAAGCAAACGATCCCAGGATGAAATACTTCAGCCCCGCCTCGGTAGAGCGGCTGTCGTAGCGCTTCATGGCGGCCATGATGTAGAGCGTCACACTGACCAGTTCCAGACCCATGTAGACGGTCATCAGGTCGGTGGCCGACACCATCATCATCATGCCCACCAGCACCATGAGAATGAAGTGGTAGTACTCACCGATGTGGATGCGATCCTGAGTCAGGTAGCCCCTCGACATCAGCAGGGTCATGGCGACAATAACGTAGAACAGCATCTTGAAGAAGTTGCTGTACGGATCCACCACAAAGGTGTCGGCAAAGGCCGGGATGGTCTGGTACATGAGTTGCCAGGTGGCCACTGCGGCAATGGCCACACCGGCCATGGAGAACCAGGCTAAAAAGCCCTTGCGGCCCTTGGGCAGCACCAGATCAAACATCAGCACCAGACAGGCGAACCCGGCAATGATCATCTCAGGGACCAATGCGATTACATTGGACATGGGAATGGTGTTGTTCATGCGGGTCTCTTACTTCATCGCCATGGTGGCCGAACCCATCGCGCCACCGGCGGTCTGGTCCAGCAAGTTGTTGATAGTCACGTGCATTACGTCGAGAAACGGTGCCGGGTAAAGGCCGATCCAGAACACCATCACCACCAGCGGGGCCAACACTGCCCACTCACGCAGGTTCATGTCTTTCAGGATCTGGTTGGCCGGGTTATCACAGGCGCTCCAGACCATACGGGCCATCAGGTGCAGCATGTAGACCGCGCCCAGCACGATACCGGTGGCCGCCAGCGTGGCGATCCAGGGGCTGTAGGCAAATGCTCCCACCAACACCAGGAATTCACTCACAAAGCCGTTGGTGCCCGGCAGACCGATGGACGACAGGGTGAAGATCATCAACATGGTGCAGTAGACCGGCATGGTCTTCGCCAGCCCACCAAACTCGCTGATGTCACGGGTGTGGCGGCGTTCATAGATAATGCCCACACAGAGGAACAACCCGCCGGTGGTAATACCGTGGTTGATCATCTGCAGCATGGCCCCCTCCAGCCCCTGCTGGTTATAGACGAACATGCCGATCATCACAAATCCCATATGGGACACAGACGAATAGGCGATCAGCTTTTTAATGTCGGTCTGCGCCAGCGCCATATAAGCGCCGTAGATGATCGCCACTACACTTAAGCCCAGGATGAACGGGGTATAGCTGAACGAGGCGTCGGTCAGCATGGGCAGACAGAAACGCAAGAAGCCGTAGGTTCCCATCTTCAACATCACTGACGCTAAAATCACCGATCCGGCAGTGGGTGCCTGCACGTGGGCGTGTGGCAGCCAGGTGTGGAACGGGAACATCGGTACCTTGATCGCAAAGGCGATGAACATGGCCGCAAACAGCCACATCTGCGCCTTGACATCAAAGCCCGCGTCCATCAGTTCGGGAATATTGAAGGTGTGGCCCGCATGCATGTACATGTAGACCATGGCCACCAGCAACAGCAGCGACCCGGCCAGGGTATAGATGAAGAACTTCAGTGCCGCGTAGATGCGGTTGACGCCACCCCATACCCCGATCATCAGGTACATGGGGATCAGCATGGCCTCCCAGAACAGGTAGAACAGCGCCATGTCGAGGGCACAGAAGACCCCCACCATGGCGGTCTGCATCACCATCAGGCTGATCATGAACTCCCGCGCACGGGTGTCGATGGCGTTCCAGGACGCCAGCACACAGAACGGCGCCAGGAAGGTGGTCATGATAACCAGCAGCAGCGAGATGCCATCAATACCCAGGTGGTAGTTGATGTTGAACACCGGGATCCAGGCGAAGTTCTCTTCAAACTGGAACGCGGCGGTCTGGTAATTGAAATTGGTCCACAGGGGGATCGAGATCAGAAAATCCGCCACCGTGGTCACCAGGGCGATGACCTTGACGGTCTGGTCGTCCTTCACCAGCATCGCAATCGCAACGCCGATCAACGGCAGAAAGATCACCCAGGAAAGTATGTGCTCCATGTCGTCCTATTACCCTTTGACTGGTCGTGTTGCCGGTGCTTTACAGCACAAAGAAGGCGGCCACAATGAAGAAAATACCCATGGCCATGACCAGCGCATAGTGCTGCACCCGACCGGTCTGGAAGAATTTGACGATCTCACCGAGGATGCGGGTGGTGATGGCGACACCATCCACCAGTACCTTGTCGATGATGATCTCGTCCGCCACCTTCCACATGCGATGGGCCACCACACGGGTGGG
>JALWRU010000470.1 GCA_026994095.1 Nitrospira sp.
GGGCAAGACCACGGTCATCACCGGGGCCAGCGGTCAGGGCAAGAGTGTCATTCTCAAGCACATGCTGGGGCTGATGCGGCCCGACCGGGGCACGGTGGAGGTGCTGGGCCACAACCTGGCCCGCCAGCGCAAAAGCGCCCTGCGCAAGATCCGCACCCACTTTGGGGTGCTGTTCCAGAACGTCGCCCTGTTCGACTCCATGACCGTGTACGACAACGTGGCCCTGCCCCTGCGCGAGCGCACCCGCACACCGGAAGATGAAATCCGTGCCAAGGTCGAAGAAAAATTGCGGCTCATGGACCTGCCGGACATTAACGACAAATACCCGGCCCAGTTGAGCGGCGGCATGAAAAAACGGGTGGGCCTCGCCCGCGCACTGGTGCTCGACCCGGAGGTGATGTTCTTTGACGAGCCGACCACCGGGCTGGACGCCCGCCGCAGCAACGAGATCTATCGGCTGTTCCACCGCACTCAGGAGCAGCTGGGTTATACCGCGGTGATTGTCAGCCACGACGTGCCAAAAATCTTTAAACTGTCCCATTATGTGGCCCTGCTGGCGGACGGTAAAATTCAGGGCTGTCTGGCCCCGGAGGCCTTTCAACGGTCCGGCCAGCCGCTCATCCGCGCATTTGTGGAAGAGACCATGGGACCGATCTATTTCAGTGAGCATGAGGAGCGTTAACCCGACATGAAACGGTGGAATACGGAGATGACCGTGGGCCTGTTTCTGGTGGCCGGCTTTGCCTGCTTCTTTTATCTGGCAGTACGGCTGGGCGACCTGCCCCTGTGGGGTGACGACAGCTATCCGGTGCTGGCCCGCTTTGGCAGCGTGTCGGGCTTAAAGGCCGGGGCGACGGTAGAGATCGCCGGGGTACAGGTGGGCAAGGTGGCGGCCATCCATCTGGACCCGGACGACTACGAGGCGGTGGTGCGGCTGGCCATGTTCCCGCAGATTCAATTGCAGGAGGACAGCATCGCCTCCATCCGCACCTCCGGCATCATCGGCGACAAGTATGTGAGCATCGCCCCCGGCGGCATGGACGGTATCATCCCTCCCGGCGGCCAGATCGAAGAGACCGAAAGCGCCATCCAGCTCGAAGAGCTCATCAGCAAGTACGTCTTCGACCAGCAATGATGCAACGCTCCCTGTTATGGGCCACGGCCTTGGTGTGTCTGCTTGGCAGCGCCATCGGACCGCAAACGGCCCACGCCTTTCGGCCCCATAGCACCCCTTGGCATGTGCCGTCGGCCACAGCGCTGGCGGTGGACCCGCACTTCAATGCGCCGCTGCTGGTGGCCCAGAGTGACGACCTGTATGACGATGCAAGTGACGACTCCGACCTGTGGGGCGATGAAGAGGGCGACCTGTGGGACGAGGACGACAGCGGGCTGCGCATTCTCGACCCGATCCAGCCGGTCAACCGGGTAATCTTCTGGTTCAACAACAAGTTCTATTTCTGGTTGTTAAAACCGACGGTGCGGGTCTACCGCGTTATCCCGGAACCGGTGCGCATGTCGGTGGGGCGCTTCTTTTACAATCTGTACAGCCCCACCCACGTGGTCAACTCGGTCTTGCAACTCAAGTTCAAGGATGCCGGTTCCAGCCTCACCCGACTGGTGGTCAACAGCACCATCGGCATCGGCGGGCTGTTCGATCCGGCCGAGGCGTGGCTGCACCTGTCACCCAAGCCGGAAGACTTTGGCCAGACCCTGGGGCACTACGGCGTCGGCGCCGGTCCCTATGTGGTATTGCCGGTGCTGGGAGCCACCAACCTGCGCGACATGATCGGGCGGGTACCGGACATCTTTTTAGACCCGCTGTCCTATCTGCCGACCCTCGAGGGGCTTGGTGCCCGCTCTGCCAGTGAAGTAAACTGGACCTCTCTGGACCGGGATACCTACGACGGCATCGTCCGTGATGCCATCGACCCGTACCTGTTTATCCGTGACGCCTACACCCAGCGACGGATCGGAAAGATCGCCGAATGAGCCTGTTAACTACCCGATATATCCCCCTTGTCCGCGCCATGTTGTTGGTCATGCTGGTCGCACTGACCCTGTTGGCGACCGCCCATGCCGAGACCCCGGCCACCGCACAATTGCAGGTGCAACAGTCGGTGGACAAGGTGCTGACGGTACTGCGTAATGGTAGCCTCTCCGCAGCCCAAAAGCGCGACCAACTGACCCCGCTGATCGACGAGTTGTTCGACTTCAAGGCCATGGCACAGGGGGCGCTGGCCACCCGCTGGAAAAAGGCCACCTCACCGGAGCGGCGGGCCTTCACCGAGCGCTTTTCACGCCTGCTGACCCTCACCTACACCTCCAAGGTCGATAACTACCGGGACGAAACCGTCGAGATTCTGAAATCCACGGGCGACAACCGGCGAGCGGTGGTGGATACCAGCATCCATACCAGCACGGTGGACATCCCCATCACCTACAAGCTGCGCCATAAAGACAACCGCTGGCAGGTGTACGACGTCATCATTGAAAACGTCTCGCTGGTGCGCAACTACCGCAGCAGTTATGGCGAGATCGTCCGCCGTCACGGTATGGAGGCGCTGCTGACCCGCATGGATCGCAAGATCGCCACCCTCACGCCTCCGCAGGATGAGACCGCAAACACCGATACACAACCGACCCCGCAATCGACGACCGCAGCCGATACCGGGGCCTTATGAGCGGGCCACAGGACCCACAAGCACCCGCCTGCTCCATCGACCAACCCGATCCGGCCATTGAGGGGATTTGTGAAGGGCTGTGGAACCAGCTCAGCCTGTTCCGGTTTTTGGAGCACAACGAACTGTGCCCGGTGGCGTCGCGCTTCTGCTTAAAAAAATTCGCCGCTGG
>JALWRU010000471.1 GCA_026994095.1 Nitrospira sp.
CCCCCTATCGTCTCTATACCCTGCCGGTACTGGGGGTGATCGGGGTGGGGTTGATCCGCCGACTGTTCGCACTGGCGGTGCTGCCCGCCGCCCTGTGGACCGCCCTGCGTATTCTGCGCGAGTTCAAACCCGATCTGGTGGTGGGGGTCGGGGGTTACGCCTCTGCGCCCATGCTGTTTACCGCCGGGGTGACCGGCACACCACGGGTACTGCTGGAGCAGAACGCCCTGCCCGGCAGCACCAACCGTATCTTTGGTCCGTCGGTGGAGCGTGTGTTCCTGTCCTTCGACGAGGCCCGCAGCCACTTCAGCCACGGCGACCAGCCGGATAAAGACAATTTTGCCGTACTGGGCAACCCGGTCCGGGCCGATCTCTTGACAGGGGATTCCACCACTACCAACAACGATAAACACCCCCACCTGCTGGTATTCGGCGGTAGCCAGGGTGCCCACGCCATCAACGAGGCGGTACAGGAGGCGGTGCCCAGACTGCTGGAGGCCTTGCCGACCCTGACCATCACCCATCAGACCGGTGAGGCCGATCAGTGGGACATCCAAAAAGCCTACAAAGAGACCGATGGACGGGCCACTGCGGTGGCGTTTATCAACAACATGGGCGACGCCTACCGGGCTGCCGATCTGGTGTTGTGCCGGGCCGGAGCCACCTCGGTGGCCGAGTTGACCGCACTGGGCAAGCCGTCGCTACTGGTGCCCTATCCACACGCCGCCCACGACCATCAGACCGCCAATGCACAGGCGGTCCATGAGGCCGGGGCCGGGGTGTTGATCACGCAGACGGAACTCACCCCGGACACCATCGTGCAACAGGTCACCACCCTGTTAAGCGACGACAAGCAACTGGCACAGATGGCGCAGGCCGCTACGGCGCTGGGCCGCCCCCACGCGGCCCAGCAGATCGCCGCCGCTTGCATCGACATGATCACCGCTTCGCAACCGGCCAAGGACGTCTGATGCCGACCCGTATTCCCAATATTCAGCATATCCATCTGGTCGGCATTGGCGGGTCGGGCATGAACGGCATCGCCGAGGTATTGATCAATCAGGGCTACCACGTCTCCGGCTCCGATCTGGGTGATACCGATGTGACCCGACGACTGGCCTCGTTAGGCGGCTCGATCATGCAGGGCCATGCACCGGGCAACATCGAAGGCGCACAGGTGCTGGTGGTCTCCACCGCTGTCAAGGCCGACAACGTGGAGGTAGTGGCAGCGCGGGAGGCCGGGGTCCCCGTCATCCCTCGGGCCGAAATGTTAGCCGAGTTGATGCGCCCCAAGTTTGGTGTCGCAGTAGCCGGTGCCCACGGCAAAACCACCACCACCAGCCTGGTCGCCACCGTGCTGGGCGAAGGCGGGCTTGACCCTACCGTAGTGATCGGCGGGCGACTCAACCAGTACGGCTCCTCTGCCAAACTGGGCAAGGGCCAGTACATGGTGGCCGAGGCGGACGAATCGGACGGCTCGTTTTTGCGGCTCTCCCCCACCCTGGCGATCGTCACCAACATCGACCGGGAGCATCTGGATTTTTATGGCGACATCGAACACGTGCAGCAGGCGTTTGTCGATTTTGCCACGCGGGTGCCGTTTTACGGCGCAGTGATCGTCTGTCTGGACGACCCGATGGTGCGCGACCTGCTGCCCCGATTTGAAAAACGCACCCTCACCTACGGCTTCACCCCACAGGCCGATCTGCGGGCCGAGGCGCTTGAACTGGCACCGGACGGGGCCTCCTTTGAGGTGACGTTCAAGGGGGCCGGACTGGGTCGATTTTGTGTGCCGCTGACCGGTCGCCACAACGCCCAGAACGCCATGGCCGCTATCTGCACCGGGCTGGAGCTGGGGGTGGATGTGGAGATCATCCGCTCCTCCCTGGCCGGGTTCTCGGGTGTGGGCCGCCGCTTTGAGCGCAAGGGCAGCCGCGGCGGTACAGTCGTGGTGGACGACTACGGCCACCACCCCACCGAGGTGCGGGCGGTGCTGTCAGCTGCCCGTGAAAGCTTCCCCGGACAAAAGCTGGTGGTGGTGTTCCAACCCCACCGCTACACCCGCACACAGGATCAGGCTGAGGCCTTTGCGCAGGCGTTCCACGCCGCCGATCAGGTGATTCTCATGGACATCTATGCCGCTGGCGAGGCCCCCATCGACGGGGTCACCAGCGCCAATCTGGTAGAGCGCATCCGTGGCTGCGGCCACCGGGATGTGCGGCTGTTAGCGACACAGGATCAGGTAGTGGACTACCTGTGTGCCGACACCAGCGAACACGCAGTAATTTTGACCCTTGGGGCAGGCGACGTCTGGCGTGTAGCCGACCGTTTTCTGTCTCACACCACGACCGCCTCAACCACAGGTGACGGATGACTACCATGACCATGCCATCTCTCGACGTGGCCGCCGCCCTTGGGGTGTTCGGCCATGTAGCGATCGACGAGCCGCTGGCCCGACACACCTCTTTTCGCATTGGCGGACCGGCTGACTATCTGGTCACACCGTCCTCCACCCGCACGGTGCCCGGTCTGCTCAGTTCGGCCCGCTCGCTGGAGCTACCGGTGACCGTGCTGGGCAACGGCACCAACACCCTGGTGCTGGACGGCGGCATCGGCGGGGTGGTGGTGCGGCTGTCACGTTGCAACGCCATCACCCGTGTGGGTGACGACACCCTGGTGGCTGAGTCGGGCGTACCGTTCCCCCGCCTGGCCCGCGAGGCTGCCCGGCTGGGGCTGACCGGGCTGGAGTTTGCCGCTGGCATCCCCGGCACCGTGGGCGGCGCGGTGGTGATGAATGCCGGGGCCCACGGCGGGGCGCTTTCAGACGTACTGGAGTGCATCGACATGG